>DATKWT010000080.1 GCA_035529395.1 Dehalococcoidales bacterium
TCCTCGGTAGGAGGGCTCTTCTGGCCGGTAAGGAGGAAGCGGTCCCCAGAAGAATAGGTCTTGACATAACTAGAGAAACAAATCGAGCCTGTTACGCTCGATTTGTTTCTGGTAGCTTTTCCGAGCAATCAATAACGTCAAAGAGTGATGACAGGTCAGTGGAGAGCACCACTATCTGACACAGGTTTGGTGGATTGGCCCCGGTGAATACGATTACTCTCTGGAGGGTCACCGGACTGGTCCTGATTGGAGTCACCATTCGCTGGAGGGTCATCGGACTGGTCCTGATTGGAGTCACCATTCGCCGGAGAGTTGCCGGACCGGTCCCGGTGAGTGTCTTCATCTGCCGGAGAATCATCGGACTGGTTATTCAACTCCTCAAGGACTTTCTTATAGCTGGCCACTGATATCGCTATCGCCTGTAGTATCGCGGGCCTTGCCGATTCCGGAGCCTGCTCCAGCAGGGCGCGGAGCTGTTCCGGCTGGTTGACTGCATACTGCCCCAGCAATATCCTGAGTTTAGCCCGCTCCTTGATTCCGGCAGCATTCTCAGACATCGCCCGCGCCGATGGACCCTGATTGTCTTCGGCAGCAACCGTGGGACGTGCTGTCGTCGCTGAAGGCTGATTCGCTGCCGATTTCTGCGGCGCTGTCTCGCTTATGGGCTTCGCCTCCGCCGCTTTGTCTTTTGCCGGAGCCGGGGCCTTTTCCGTGGCAACAACCTCTATCTTCTCGACAGCCAGGGACAGGTGGGACATCATCGCCAGATGATTGTTGAGACGTTTGGTAACCTTCTCTACCTGTTGGAGCTTGCCCTTCTCAATGGCGTAGGCTATCTCGGCAATCCTGCGGTCGGCCAGAGTAGCATACAGTTCCGCCTTGTCAACATCAGAAGAACTCAGTGTCAACCTGACGTTCTCCGTAGCCAGCTTCACCCCGTAGAGTGGAGTACCCGGCATACTGGAATCGGCAGCCACGACGGTGCCACCTCCGGCAAGCATCACCACCATGACAACGGCGGCTACCATCACCCAGCGGGGCTGCCAGGTCAGGATAGGCCGCCACCTTCTTACTGCCGATTTATCCATCTCCGAGTGCAACTGGTACCGCGCTCTGGCCCTGAACTCCACGCTCGGCTCAATGGTTAACGTCTCACGGGTAACCATAGCCGTCCGCAATAGCGGTTCAAGTTCGGTGGCATACTCAGGGTACCTTTCCAGGCACTGCTCCACGGTCTCTCCGCTGGTGAGCAATCGCTCCAGGCACTCGTCGAGGATATTGTTGAACTCCCTATCCTTTGACACCGTTCTCTCCCACGAGAAGTATTCTACGCAGGGCTGCTATCGCACTGTGTTGTAACGCCTTAACCGCTCCCTCACTCTTGCCCATGACTCTGGCGACCTCAGCAATAGCCAGCCCACCGGCAAAGCGCAGGCTGACCACCTCACGCTGCGCCGCGGTCAACTGCCGGGTTGCTGCCATCACGCGCTCGATATCCAGCCGCCGCTCAACAACCTGCTGCACGTTGTCATTACTGGCCACCAGCGATTCCTCGAGCGGGACTGTCGGTCTCTTGCTCTCTTTCCTGAAGAAGTCGACGACAAGGTTGTGGGCGATACGAAACAGCCAGGCAGAGAAAGGCACCCCCCTCCACCTGTAAGAGGAGATGGACTTATAAGCCTTCACGAAGACCTGCTGGGTCATGTCCTCAGCCTCCGCCCTGTTCCCTATGCGGGCAACCACATAGCGATAGAGCTTGCCGAAATAGGTCTCGTATAACTCGGTAAAAGCCTCCTTGTCTCCGTTCTGTGCGCGGTGGACAAGGTCCTGTTCATCCTGCACCAGATAACCCCCGTTCATGCAGATGCTCACGTTCATTCTACATCCTGCGCAGACGTAGCACCAATCCGGCGGTCATCGGGCACACTATCTATAACGCAATAAGCGAAAAAAGGATAGGCGATGAAAGAGACATCATGCCCATTCCACGGATGCTTGTGGAAAAATGGCGCGGGGCATCAGTGCCGCCCCTTCACCACGATGCACGGTCGTACCGGTACGGAGTAAATGTGCTACAATTATCCATAAATATGAGTCCCTGCCGGAGAATGAGCCTGTGCCTGACTATGTTCGCCAGATGCGCCGTGAAGATATCGACCGGGTGCTTGAAATTGACCGTGAGGCCTTCCCCACGGAATGGCCGCCACCCAACTTCGAGCGGGAACTCGACAACCGTCTGGCCTGCTACATAGTGGCCTGCCGGGCCGAGGCCGGAAACATTCCGGATCTGGTTGAGGCAATCCGGAAGTCAGACCCACCGGAGAAAAGCTTTGCCGGCCTGATATATCGGGTACGGAAGCTCTTCGGTAACAACAGGCTGCCAGACAAAGAGCCTTCAGCGCGGGGTGACGAGGTCATTACCGGCTTTGCCGGTTTCTGGGTCTTGGTTGACGAGGCCCACATAACCAGTATCGCAACCCGGGAAGTATACCGTCGACAGGGCATCGGGGAACTGATGCTGCAGTCCGTTATCGACCTGGCTGCCGGAAAGAAGGCCCGTATGGTTACCCTGGAAGTCCGCGTTTCCAATATCGTTGCTCAGGGCCTCTATGCCAGGTACGGCTTCAACCAGGTGGGTCTGCGGCGAGGCTACTATACCGATAACCGGGAAGATGCCTTCGTGATGACAACCGATAGTATCCATTCGGCGGCATTCCGGGCACATGTCCGGGAGCTGAAGCAGACCTACCAGGCGAAATGGGGAACGGACCGCTATCAACTGGCGCACTAATCCCTGGTCCGGGAAGTTTGACATGACATCGTGGCGTGTCCCGAACGACATTACAACAGGGTATCAGCGTTCGCCAAACAGAAAACCGCTGATGGATGGATACCTCGGGGAGACCTCGGTCGTGCCAATGGTGTCCATCAGCCACTCCTCAAGTCCCTCACGGCACCTGGCCAACGGTTCCTCCAACCTGGAAACATTGATATCCTGGTAGCTAAGCGACTTGTTCTTCCTGGTCATCTTTAAGTCCTGGTTGACTTCTTCGACCATATCGAAGGTCAACTTCAGGGTCTCTTTCAATGACTCACCGAGAAAACTAATCTTTGACTTGTTGATTTCCCAGTTCGTCTTCTCCAGTCTCCTGGGCTTCTCTCGCTGATGGAAAGTATCCACCAGTACCTGGTTCAGCTTCACGTCATAAAGCAGGAACTGAATTACTTCCGGACGATGCGCGACGCCGCCACGTCCCCTGAAAAAGGAAAACAGCACCACTATTACAATTATCGTAAGAACGACACCCAGAGCCCCGAAGTCCATCACCGCCTCCTTATCTCAAGTACACCAGGTGGTCTTAACCACACGTAGATTAAACCACATTACCTGTCGTCTGTCTATAAATACAACCCCGGGCAGACTTGTCCGGGCACACCTGACTCTATGTTTACGGTGCTGGCTCTGAAGCCAGCTTACCCGCAATCGACCAGTTGTGCTTGGGATTGTCTTTCACAATGACCTGCACCGCTTCCCGCGGTACACCTATCTGGACGAAGGACTCGGTTATCCCCTCGACCAGTTTCTTCTTCTGGTCGATAGTGCGACCTTCCCACATCTCAATGATAACAACCGGCATAACAGCCTCCCGGGCGGATTCTACGAGCAGGCACATCGTAGCTCGGGTAGCGGGGTTTTGTCAACACGGTGTTGTGCGGTGTCCAGTACAGCCGATGCTGTTTCCCCCCACAAGAAGAAAACTCCACTACCCTGCAGGGATGGTGCCAAGGGGCAGGATGCCCCTACCGCTTGAACCTGTCTCTCATGGACTGGGCCTCCTGCTGCCGGTCGAACTCCTCCTGGCTCAGTGGCTCACAGGACTCCAGTGTGCTACCCGCAATCTTGACGGTGAAAAGCGCGCGGCATTTCCAGCACCGGTACGGTCCCTCGTAGTTCGCGTTGGACAGAGAGAAGCTGCCTTCTATACCGCATTCCGGACAGTTAATTTTCATCATCATAGCCGCACCACCTCCCCGGCATGATACTGTAGTTCTTGTACCTCTTCTAACAAATGCTATTACTGATGGCGTGATTTGTCAATAGCCGTTCCGGGGGCAGCACAGGAACAGGCAGGAGACGGCGGGGTCACTCCTTCCCCACCAGCAGGCAGATGTTCCGGGAGAAGAACTTCAGCGGAAAACGGTAGGAGCTTTCCGGGAAGGACTTCAGTATCCGAAAACCAGCCCTCTTCACCAGCCCCTCCAGCTCCGGATAGGTGAACAGGTAGTAGTAGCGGTACAGGACCTCGTTGCCGGTTCGCCATGGAACAGCCGCCTCCCTCCCCCTCAGCCGGAATCTGGACTGCCACCGGTTCCAGACAGTGATAAATGCCTCGCCGCCCGGTTTGAGGACTCGGTAGAGTTCACCAAGGGCTATCGCTGCGCCATCCCGTTTCAGGTGGTGGTAGGTAGCCACCGAGAGCGCCCAGTCAAAGGTCTCCGCAGCGAAGGGCAGGCGGGCAACATCCGCCATCACCAAGCCGGGGTTGAAGCTGAACTTGAGTGCGTACTTCTGCCCCTGCCGCAGCATCTCCCCGGAGAAGTCCACGCCGTGCAGGTCGAAATCGGCGGCAAACGGCAGGAAGTCGGGGCCGTGAGCACAACCGAGGTTCAGCAACCGACCGCTCCGCCACCTCTGCGCCAGGGTCTCCAGCTCGTTGCGGAATATCGACCAGTGCCGGAAGTTGTACCAGCCGGGAGCTATTCGGTCGAATGTATCCGTAGCTAATTTTCTCTCCACAGACCCCCCGATTATAGCATACGCGCTACCAGCTACTCCTTGACACCATCACAGCCGATAGTACTATACTTGATTATCATGACCGCCGTCCTGTCAAGAGAAGATATCCGCAAGCTGCTGGAGGCAGACCCGCCGCTGGTCGAGGGTTACCGCGACCTGGAGTCCCAGCTACAGCCCAACGGGTTCGACTTCACGGTGCGGGATATCGCCCTGCCCCAGACACAGGGCCGGATTGCCGTCAGCAACAACCAGAGACTGGTGTCCGACCTGGCGCCGCTGGTCTTCGATGGGCTGGGCTTTCTGGAGTTGATGCCCGGTGCTTACATCATCACCTACAATGAAGTGGTAAACCTGCCCAACAACGTCATGGCTTTGTCCCGGCCGCGCTCCAGTCTCCTCAGGAGCGGGGTTACGGTACATGGTGCCGTCTGGGACGCCGGTTACTCCGGCCGCTCCCGCACGCTGATGGTGGTGCATAATCCGCGCGGCTTTCGACTCCAGAGGAACGCAGCAGTCGTCCAGCTTATCTTCATGCGGTTGACCGGAGAGACGGAAGGGTACTCCGGAACCTACCAGGGGGAGAACCTGCAGTAGGGGACAAGGCCTCACAGCTGCATTTCGAGCTGGACGGCGTCCTCTTTGAACCCGCATTTGCGGTAGAATCGTCGCGCGGCGCGATTGGTCTTCTCGGTGCTGACCTCAAGCTCGATACAGCCAAGGTGACGGCACGTCTCGACGGCAGCCTGGACCAGCTGGAGGCCGACGCCCGACCCGCGGGAACTCCGGCGGACGAACATCTCATCAATCAGTCCGCTCAGGCCATCGTGCAGGGCCGTACGGCGCACCGCGAAGTTGATGCAACCGACGACGTCGCCTCCGTCCTTCGCCACCAGCAGATAGCAGGCGGGACTGTGCAGGAGGGTAGAAACGTTCTCCGTGACGACCGCCGTGTCCAGGCCTTCCCTGCTGTCCACGGTATCGACGAGTTCAGACAGCAGGGCAACGATCGCGGGCAGGTCTGACTCCGTCGCCTCAATTATGCGTATGTTGCCCGGCATACCATCGTCTCCTGCAGTCAGTCCAGAAACCCGATACGGTCGGACGGCCTTTCCCTTATCTCTACCTCTACTCCGGCTTCACGGAACAGCTCCCGGAAGGCGTCATCACTGTACTCCCCGAAGCTGACGAACCGCTTTATCCGGGCGTTGACCAGCATCTTGGCGCAGAGCACACAGGGCGTATGGGTGCAGTAAATCGTGCACCCCCCCAGGCTGACACCGTGTAGCGCTGCCTGGATGATGACGTTCTGTTCGGCGTGAATGGCGCGGCAAATCTCGTGCCTCTCCCCGGAAGGAATGTCCTGCTCATCCCGCAGGCAACCCAGCTCCAGGCAGTCTTTGAGGCCGGCGGCGGCACCGTTATAGCCGGTGGTCAGGATATGCTTGTCCCGGACGGCGATCGCCCCCATGTGGTGCCGGAGGCAGGTGGCACGTTCCGCCACCACCGAGGCTATCTTCAGGAAATAATCGTCTATGCTCAGTCGCTCCAACTCAGACCCCCACAACGGATATGATGCGCTCTGTTTGCCGGGCAAGGTCGTCCAGACCGGACTCGTTGATAACCAGGAAGTCCGCGACTGCGATGGGGCCGCCCTTGTTGAGGTTCTCTATCTCGGCGCGGTCCCGGCCGGTCGCCTCTTCAGGGGTCAACGGCCGCTCGCGTCTCCTGCCCAGCCGAGCGTACCGGGTAGCCGGTGACGCCCAGACTGCCACCAGGCACATATCTTCGCCAAAGTGGTTCTTGAGGTGAATATACTCCTCCCAGGAGTAGAGGCCGTCAATGACCACATCCGACGTCTTCAGGGCGGTTTCAATCCGGGGCAGGTTCAGTTCGGCATAGGTCGCCATCCCGTGCTCCTTGCGCAGCAGTTCCCGGACGGAGCGCTCGTTGGCCTCGTTCAGCACCAGCCCCCGCTTCCTGACCTCCTCATCCGTAACGTCGCCGAACCTTATCCTGACGAATCCATTTCGCGCAAACAGGCGGGCTACCTCTGACTTACCCGCTCCGGCCATACCTACGACAGAAACAACCTTCATACGTCACCATTATAGGCAAGTGCCCTGGCGGAAAGCAAAGGCCTGAGTTAACTCAGGCTCCCTGCCCCGGTCTCGCGAGGCCGGTCGGCCTCATACCGTCAGTCGGCGGCGCATGGTGAACAGGGCCAGGGCGAAGAAGACTGCCGCCACGACCACGATGTACCCCAGAGCGGCCAGATGGACCGCGTGGAACTACCCGTGAAAGAGCGCCCTGGTAAGGGTAACCACCGGTATCAGCGGGGCAATCCAGCTGAGGTTCTGCACCACCACCGGAAAACGCGAAAGCGGGAAGAACACCCCGCTGAAGAAGAACATCGGTGTGATGAACAGGGTGAAGAGGTGGTTGAAGGTATAGAACGAAGGCACCAGGGAGGTCACGAGCACGGCGATGGCGGCGAACATCAGCCCCTGGAGACAGGAAAGTGCCGGTACCAGCAGTGTCCACCACGAGTCCATCAGCTGAAAAGCAACAGCAATCACCAGAATGACGGTGCCGGTCATCAGGGCGCGTGTCGCCCCTCAGAATATCTCCCCGGCAACAACGTCCTCGACATTGAGCGGGGTAGCGATAATGGCATCGAACGTCTTGCGCTCCTCCATGCGGAAGAAAGTGCCGTAGGTACACTCGCCGAAGACAGTGAACATGGCATAGGAAGCTACGATTCCTGGGATGATGAATTCCATGTAGTCCTGCCCGCCGACCAGTCCCACGTAGGCCCCCAGACCGAGACCCATCGCCAGTATGACGATAATCGGCTCGACTATCGTGCCCGGCGCCTCCGTGTGCCACAGTCGCAGGAAGACGTCACGGTTGCGTTGCCACATGCGCCAGAAACGCCAGCTAAACATCCTCATTCCGCGTCCAGTGTCTTGCCGGTGAGTCTGAAGAACACGTCCTCCAGGGTGGCCGGTCTCTCCCTCAACTGCTCCGGCTCCACGGTCAGTCCTTCCGGCAATTGCTCGTGGTCAACGTCCAGCACCTGAAGCGAGTTGCCCAGGTCCAGGAATTCCAGCCCGGTCCGGGTAAGCGCCTCCACGGTACGGTCCCGGCTCCCCGAGTCCACCGCTATCTCCACCACCCGGTCGCCGACGTGCTCCAGGACCAGGGCCCGCGGTGAATCCAGGCTCAGTATGCGTCCCTGGTGCATTACGGCCACGCGGTCGCAGAGGACGGCCGCCTCCTACATGTTCTGGGTGCAGAGAAGCTGCGTGACCCCCCGCGCCCGAAGCTCGCGTAGCTGCTGCCAGACTAGGTGCCGGGTCTGCGGGTCAAGACCTACCGTCGGTTCGTCCAGGATGGCGATTCGCGGCTGATTAATCAGCCCCCGGGCATTCGCCTCCGCCTTGGTTATGCCAAAGTACCGGGCGAAGGTGGTCAGGTTCTGGAGGACGGTCAGGTCTTCGTCCAGGTTGTCCATCTGGGGCACCACACCGAGGACGGCCTTCACCTGCCGCGGATGCCTCCTGACGTCCATACCATCGACCCAGATGTCGCCGCTGAGCGGTGGCGAGACGGCGGTGATCATGCGGATGAGTGAGGTCTTGCCCGCGCCGTTCGGCCCCAGCAGGCCAAAGCACTCCCCCTCCTCCACCTCCAGGTCGACTTTGTCGACCGCCAGCAGGTCCTTGAACTTCTTGGACAGATTGCGGGTGACGATAATGGCCATGAACCCTCCGTGTGTGGGTTTCCAGCCCATGCTATCAGCTTGGCTGGTTACCGTCAATCCAGGGTGGCCCGACCCCTTGGCACTGATTCCGGGACAATCTCGGTTACCGGCGCAACATCCCACACCCCACTCCGCTGCTGATGTCGGTACTCGTGATACAACCAGACAGCAGACACAATGCTGCCGAGTCCGTCTGATATCGGTATCGACAACCAGACGCCGTTAATACCGATGTACCTCGGCAGCAGCAGTAAGGCCGGAATGAAGAAGAGAAGCTGACGTGCCAGCGACATCACCATCGCCGTTTTCCCTTTTGACAGTCCCTGGAAGGTAGTGATAAACATAATCGATGGGCCTATCAGGATAAGGGTGGAGATAAAGAGGCGCATCCCCGGCACGGCGACACTCATCAGTTCCGGGTCGTTATTGAATATACCGATTGCCTGCGGGGTGAATATCTCCAGGAATACCGTGGCGAGGCCCAGCAGTACCGCCAGGCTCAGTGAAGCCAGTCGCACCGCTGCCCAGAGCCGTTTCCAGAGGCCGGCCCCGAAACAGTAACCGACAATCGGCAGCAATCCGTGCCCCACGCCGATAATGGGCATGAAGGCAAGGTCCGATATCCTTATCGCTATCCCCAGTGCTGCCAGTGCCACCGAGCCGAACCCGGCGACAATCCGGTTGAAGAAAGCGAAGGTAATAGTCTCGGTGAGCTCCATCATCATTGAAGGTAAGCCCACCCGGTATATCTGCGCTATTATGGAAAAATCCGGCTTGAGATGGTGCAGTTTGAGGCGATATACGGAGCGGTTACCCACCAGATAGTAGAAGCTAAACGCGGCGCCGACCACGCCGGCAATCGATGTTGCCAGTGCCGCCCCACCGACACCCATCTCCGGAAACGGTCCCCAGCCAAAGATGAGGAACGGGTCCAGTACCACATTAACGATGGCGCCGGCAATTGTGAACATCATTGGTTTGATGGCATCCCCCGAAGCCTGAAAAACGTTGCGCGTCATCAGGCGGAAGAGCATGAAAGGCGTGCCAAACCCAAAGAAGAATATGTAGTCGGCCGCCATGTCCGCGATATCCTCGCCAGCGCCCAGCAGGGTCGCAATCGGCCGGGCAAGAAACGAGCTTACCACCACAAGTAAGATACCAAGGACCGCAGTCAGTGGAAACAACTGCCCCGCGACGCGGTTGGTAGTCTCAATATCCTTCTCGCCGAAGCACCGCGAAGCAAGTGCGTTGGCCCCCACGCCGGTGCCGACACCAGCAGCGATGACCAGGATAAAAAAGGGGAAGGTAACCGTCACTGCGGCAATCGCCTGATAGCTAAGCTGGCCCAGCCAGAAGGTATCCGTAAGGTGGTAGAGCGATATTGTGAGCATAGAGGCAATACTGGGCAGGCTCAAACGCAGCAGCAGCTTGCTCAGCCGCTCCGTGCCGAGACGCTCGGTAGTATCCTGTAGTTGTCCGGGGTTCTCAGGTTCCACTGGTCTTTCCACAAAACAGACTTGTCGGGCGACGCACGATATCGCCCGACAGTATATACAATCCATCCTATCAGCTTTGTGTATGGCACACAACCAGAATAAACGGAGCCGGAACGTGTGTTATAATTCGGGCAAGATTACGTCGGATAAAAGCGGAGAATGTCAGAAACGAGGAACCTGTCGAGCAGAATTAAAGAGTACCTGCCGTCGGAGCTGGTCAACTTTGTGCAGGCGGTTGGCGCTATTGCCGCTTACCAGGGACACCACCTTTACCTTGTTGGCGGTGTTGTGCGCGACCTTCTCCTCGACCGCAGCAACCTTGACCTCGACCTCGTGGTTGAAGGCGATGCCTTGGCCCTGGCACAACAGGCAGCCAGCGTCACGCAGGGAAAACTCACCGTGTACCGTCGCTTCGGCACCGCCAGGCTTCGCTGGGGCAAATGGAGCATCGACTTCGTCCGGGCACGCTCCGAGACCTACGACCGACCGGGTGCCCTGCCACGGGTAACCCCCGGCTCCCTGAGCGAGGACCTCTTCCGTCGCGACTTCACCATCAACGCAATGGCCATTAACCTCAATCCCGGCTGCTACGGCGAGGTTATTGACATATATGGTGGCCGGGCAGACCTGGAGAAAAAGTACATCCGCGTACTCCACGAGAAGAGCTTCACCGACGACGCCACCCGCATCTGGCGCGCCCTGCGTTATGAGCAGCGGCTGGATTTCCATCTGGAAACGGATACCCGCAGGCTGCTTGCCCGGGATATACCCATGCTGGACACCATCAGCAGTGACCGCATACGGCACGAGTTGGACCTGGTTCTGAAAGAGGCACAGCCGGAGAAAGTGCTCCGGCGGGCGAAGGAATTGAAGGTGCTATCCCGACTCCACCCCGCGCTGAAGGCCGGTCACACTCTCTCGGCAAGGTTCCAACGGGCCCGCGAGGTGGTTTCACCGGAGTCGCAACTGGCCAGCGAACTGGCTTCATCGGAGTCGCGACTTGCCAGCGAACTGGCTTCATCGGAGTCGCGACTAGCCAGCGTCTACCTGGCTTTGCTGACCTACCCTCTGACCGACAAGGAGGTGGAGGACTTCATCTCACTCCTCAGAGTACCCGGAAGGTCGGCCAAGATCATGCGGGACAGCCAGAACCTCAAGACCAAACTCAAGCTTCTGGCCACTGCCAATCTCGCCCCGAGCCGTGTCTATACCGCTCTTCAGGGTTATGCCCCGGTGGCGCTGCTCGTCAGCGCGGTAGCCACCGACTCCACGACAGTCAGCCGGAACATCGGGCTGTTCTATGGCTGGCTGCGTTACGTCAAACCGTCCCTGACCGGTAACTGTCTGATACAGATGGGCGTGGCACCCGGCCCCGGAGTGAAGGAATTCCTCGAACGTCTGCGCGCCGCCAGGCTTGACGGAGAGGTGACCACCCGGCAGGGAGAACGGGAGATGGTTACGGAGTGGCTACGGGAGCGCGGTTGATTATCAGGCCTGCCTGGGTGTATTCTACGGTAAGTGGGGCTTTCGCCAGACCGGGGCAGGTCTGACTGACGGACCGGAAAGAACGACGAAGATGACAAAGATACTCCTGGTGGCAATGATAACGGTCCTGGCAACGGCCACGGCCTGTTCATCGGGTCTTACCCGCGGCGACCGGACCAGCGACGAAGCCCACGCTTTCCTGCTGCACAGCGCACAGATTATCGACAAGCTTGATGGGGATACACCGGGCGAGGGGAATACCTTTCTCATCATCAAGTACGAGGTTGAAAACCTTCATAGCCAGAGGGATGCTCAGCGGCAGTGGAACGAACAGATAGTGCTGGCAAGCGGTGACGACTTCTTCGATCCTGTTCCCCTCAAGTCCCTTGATAATGAGCTCTGGCAAACGACACTGGCAAGCGGTGAGTCCAAAACGGGCTATATTGCTTACGCGGTGCCCGACGAAGTGGATGACTTCAAGCTGACACTCACCCTCCCGGTATCCGGTACTGAAAGTGTCTACGACTTCCGGCCGGTAGACATAAGGATAAGTGCAAACGCGGACTTCGTCCTGAGCCGGCTGGAACAGATAGAGCGGACCAGGGGAATTTTCCTTATCGGTGGTCTGCTGGGTTCCTTTACCAGCTCCCCTATCAGATACTTGGGGACAATACTCGTCCCCGAAGAGGAAATCGACCAGTTGCTGGAAGACACGAAAGACCTCTCCGAGGACGCGAGACTGGCGGCGATAGAGGATTACCTGCTGTCGCACGGGCATGGGAAGCTGGAGTAGGGCATGCCACTTAGCGTAGACTGGGCCTCCCTGCAGGACTTCGCCACACTATTCCAGTACTTATGGTACCGTGATTTCCCCATAGACGAGATATCCAGGGGCGGGAAGCGTAGCGACTGGACCATTCATGTCGGGATCGTGGTTCGTAACGTGGCTGACCTGATGGGATTGGTAACCAGATTCGAGAGTGGCGGGAGAAAGGACGCAGTGCTTAGAAGCACTGCGGGCGATGAAATCGATATCGAATGGGAGTGGGAAGGCGTTTGGGGGGCGAACGAAATCAAAAAGTTGCGAGAGCACCACGTATGGAGCAAAGAGAGCGGAGACGACAAAAGGCCCCTGAGATACGCGGTTCTCGTAACCTACACTCACCCACCTAACGTAAAGAAAGTTTGCGATTACGTCCAATCACAATGGGAAGATGCAAAATGGCCTCTCTTACTCATTCTCATCGACGTCGAAGAGTCTACCAAGTACACGTCGGGTAAGGACTTCCAGTACATTCAGGCATATCAATTCGACGAACATGGCGAGACTGAGCTTCGCCGTGCCCCGGCCTTTCCTTGGAGGGTGGAAGGTACACGATGGTACCAGACTTGGCAAGACCAGTCGCCCGGTTAACGTCCGCTACTCCACCCGCGTGAATGACTTCGCCGGCGCGCCACAGACCGGACACTTTTCCGGGGCTTCTCCGGCCACGGTGTAGCCGCATACCTGGCAGACGAAAACAGGCTCGTCCTTTATCTCCTGCTCGGACTCCAAGGCCTTCAGCGCCTCCTGGAACAGGTTGTAGTGGACCTCTTCCACCTGGTTGGCCAGGTCGAAAGTTCTCTCCGCCCGCTTGTAGTCGTCAATCCTGGCCTGCTCTATGAACGAAGGGTACATCCCGGTGAACTCACGGTGCTCGCCGATAACGCCGGCGGTCAGGTTATCCCTGGTTGAGCCGATGCCGTCCATGGCATTGAAGTGATTGCGGGCGTGAATTGTCTCTGCCTCGGCAGCGGCTCGGAACAGCCTGGCTATCTGCGAGTGGCCCTCTTTTTGCGCCTTCTCCGCGAAGAAAATGTAGCGGCGGTTAGCCTGGCTCTCTCCGGCAAAGGCAACATGCAGGTTTTTCTCAGTATCGGTCATATCATACTCCTTTAACGTGTCTGCGCGAACTCTCTGCGCGTCTGCGCGAACTCTCTCCTGTAGTCAATTATAGCTGGTGCGGGTGGTTTATTCTAGCCGCTGAACTAGTTTAGCCACTCTCCGGTCGCCAGCATCTCCGCCAGATACACCTCCATCCCCGGCCGGCTTAACCGGTCGTGCAGTCCCTCAGCTTCGGTCCTATCTTTTATCAGCGTAAACAGCGCCGGTCCTGACCCGGTGAGGTGGACGTTATCAGCACCGGCAGCGAGCATCCGCTCCCGGCAAGCCACCAGTTCCGAGGAACTGGTATAAGCGCTGCGCTCGAAGGTATTGAATAGCCGCGACGGAGCGAAGTCCCTGCCGGTCTTCAGTGTCTCCACCAGCCGTTCGGTGGCTCTACCATCTGTGTAGTCCGCCTCTTGCAGGTTCGCATAGGCACGACCGGTCTTCCCTGGCTCCCGTGGCACTTCCGGCAACACCAGGACAACCCACATTGTCGACAACGACGGCAGCGGGGTGACCTTCTCCCCCCGGCCCTCTATCATTACCGTCCCTCCGTACAGGAACAGGGCTACGTCGGAGCCCAGTCTTGATGCCAGCTCCCGCAGCTTCTCCTGAGACAGGTTGAGCTCCCACAACCCGTTGAGTCCGCGAAGTACGGCGGCGGCATCACTGCTGTCCCCGCCCAGACCGGACATCAGCGGGATGTACTTTTCGACCTGAATCTCCACTCCCAGATTGCACCCGGTAGCCTCACGAACCAGGTCGACTGCCCTCGGTACCAGGCTCTGCTCAGGGAGCCACTCCGGCATGTTCGAACTGTATTCCGTTTGTCGGCTGGCTTGAAAGAGGAGACGGTCGCACAATCCTATCGTCTGGACGACGCTGCGGATTTCGTGATAGCCGTCATCACGTTTGCCGACGACCTCAAGAGTCAGGTTCAGCTTGGCCGGTGCCAGTAAAGTCAGCATGGTGATTCCACTCGTGCAAATATCTTCTTATCCAAGCTCCAGATTTACACGGAGGTTACTCTTCTGTCCACGTTATGAACTCCGCTGTGCTGGAAAACTGTTGATGGTCAGTCTCTGAGAAAGCTGTGACTATTTCTGCTCCCGGAATGTCATTCTCCCAGTAGGATAACCACTGGTTGATGGCAATAGAGACACTCTCAGACCGGAGAGTTCCGTATTGATAGCCGGTATAGTAATTCCCCGCCGGGTCAAGAATAGTGAGTTTACCGCCAGCAACCGGGAAAGCAACCGCTGCATGGCCCTGGACTTCAGGAACACTAGAATGAATTGTTAAAACCCAGATGTCATATTCTCCTTCGTTATAACTCCGTAGCATGCTTGCGAGTAGCACTGCCATATCTTCACAGTCACCGGTCTCATCTTCAAGAGTCTCCTCCGGCGTTCGCCAACACTCGTTGCGCCATGATAATTCACCGGATATGATTTCCGGAAGGAACGGTATGTAGCTGTCTTTAGCATATGATATGTTGTTTACTACCCAGCGATACAATCGCTCGCAATCGCTCCAATACTCATTTACGTTCTCAGAATAACCGCCAGCAATTTCCTGCACTTTTGCCGATACTAACAAGTTGTCAGGGGTTATAAAGCTTTGCTCGTCTTGTGGTGTTAATCCCAGCCGAACATTAATTTCGTCTCTAATGCTGCTGTACTGATTTGCCATTTGACTGTTCTTGTTCTTTTCTGTCCCTAAATTACTTTGAGTTGAAGTAAGTTCGTTCTTAGTGGAATGCAGCTGGGCTGTGATATTAACCAGCTGATTTTTGGTGACATCCAACTCTGTTTCGGTGGTATCCAGCTGAGCTTTAATATCCACTAACTGAGCCTCAGTATCCACTAACTGAACCTCAGTATTATCCAGCAAGGTTTTAGTTTCAGCAAGTTGTTTGTTGGAAATATCTAATTCAACCCTGGTATTCACAAGTTGGGCTTTGGTATCTTCTAACTGATACCAGAAGGAACCACAGAGAGCAGCGCACGTAACCAGTAGAATTACTGCTACTATGAAGAGTCTCTTCCAAACATTATGCATTGCCGCCCTCCTTTTTCGGATAGCTTCAGTAGTAAGTTCCGGAATATACTTTCCACAGTCGCCCCCACTCCTCAAGGGACAGGGTCTCCGCCCGCCGCTTCGGTTCGATTCCGGACTCTTCCAGCATACGTAGCACCTCTGCTCTGGGTAACCCCAGTCCCCGCACCAGGGAGTTGACCAGTTGCTTGCGGGAAGCGCTGAACCCGGCCCGCACCACACTGAAGAAACCCGCCTCGTCACTCACCGCCACCATCGGTTCGGTGGACACGCTTATCTTTAGTATTGCGGAATCAACATCCGGCACCGGATAGAAGCACTCTGCCGGTACGTGGCCGACAATCTCCGGCTCTCCGTAGAGCTGCACGCCCACGCTGAGCAGGCTCATCCGGCCCGGTTTTGCGGCAATGACTTCAGCCACCTCCTTCTGCACCATCACCACCATAGTCCTCGGTCTTGTCGAAGCCTCCAGGAAGTGTCGCAGTACCGGCGAGGTGATGTAGTAGGGCAGATTGGCCACTACCTTGTACTCAGGCCCCCCGGCTTCCCGCAGAAGGACTGCCGGGTCTATCTTAAGGATATCTCCATTGATGATGGTAATATTATCGAAAGCAGCCAGGGACTCCTTCAGGACTGCGGCAAGCCTGTCATCCAGCTCGACGGCAACCACCCGGCCGGCCCTTTCGACCAACTTACGGGTCAGGACGCCCAGCCCAGGGCCAATCTCAACAACAACATCGGTCGAAGCAAGCTCGGCAGACTCGATAATCAGCCGCAGTACACTTTCATCGACGAGGAAGTGCTGTCCCAGTCCCTTTCTTGCTCGCAGACCGGCATGACGCAGCAACCGTCTGGTCTGCACAAGAAGCGATTCCCTTTCCGGTCGAGGACGACTGGCAGGAGTCATTCGCCGCTCCTCATTACGACAACATCCTCGTGTCGGGGTCGGAACCTCTCCCGGTCCCTTTCCCATTCGGAGCGCAGCAGGCTGAGAAACCATTCATCCCGCCACTCCCCACGCTTGATGACGTCGCTTCTCAAGGTACCGTCCAGGGAAAAACCGTTCTTCTCCAGCGCCCGTCTGCTGCCCACATTCCCGACAAATACACCCGCATGCGCGCGCACTACACCGAGATACTCAAAGGAGAAGTGGCAGACAAGGCGAATCGCCTCGGTCATGTAGCCCCGGTTCCAGTAGGGCGCACCCAGCCAGTAGCCGACGTTGGCCTGCAAAGGGTGCTCTTTCAGGCGAGAGCCGATGCATCCTATCAGTCCGGGGTGGTCGGTACGCTCAATGGCCAGGTTGCAGCCTTCGCCGGTCTCCAGTCCTGCCTGATAGCGGCGGAAGACGTCGGACATCTCTGCTTCGTCCGCCGGGCCCTCCCACAACAGGCGTGATAGCACCTCTTCGTCGGACACGAGACGGTAGGCGTCCGCAGTATCAGTGGGCTGCGCGGGACGAAGCCGGACCCTGTCCCCCACAAGCTCGATGCACTCGAAACCAGGGGGAGACATTTCAGTCCCAGAGCTCCTCGATGTCCTTCTGCGCCCGCTGGCCGGTATCTCCGGCCGGCATAAAGCGCTTGTAAGACTCCGCCGAGCCGTACTCCAGGGGCTGGAACGCCACCGGCATCGGCACGGCGTGGCCGAAGATGAGCGCCTGCCGCTTCGGGGCCAGCTTGGAGAGCACCGACTTCAGCTCATTCTTCCCGGCAACACCGGCAAGCACGCTGTCGATATCCCTCTCGTTGTCGAGCAGGCAGGTTATCTTGGTGCCCATCTGGGACATAACCTCTTCGTCGATGCCGCTCGGTCTCTGGTCGATTACCAGCAGACTGACATTATACTTGCGCATCTCACGGGCGATTGTACCGAAGATAGCCTGGCTGGCAACCTCCCGGTTGAGGAACTTGTGCGCTTCCTCAATGGTGATAACCAGGGGATTCGGCTGGGCAAGACCCTCACCCATCGCTCGCTCCATCCTCTCCTGGTACTGGGCATAGATGCGCCGTGCGAGCATGTTGGCCACCAGCATATAGGCGGTGATATCCCGATACCGGCCGAACTCGAGGACGACGTTCATGCCGCGGTCTAGGTATTCCAGCATGGTGCGGACAGCATTGGTGGGTACATGGGGCTGGATGAAGGGCAGCCGCCGGATTGTCTGGAGACCTCTCTGGAGATTCTTCAGGGTGCTTTCGTGTATGTTCAGACCTTCCGGTATTTCATCGGAGTCCTGCAGGGCAAGCGTCCTCTCTATCCACTCACCACGGAACCTGCGATGCAGTTGATAGACTGCCTCAACCGCCGGCTCGGTAAGGTTCAGTGTCTGGCGGAGTAATACAATGTCTTCCGGCTCAATCTCGTCATACCCTATTCTGACCACGAAGTCGGTACTCACACCCCGGTGTCGCGAGTTCTCTTCGTCCAGGGTGAACACGGCCACCTGGTCCGGGAATAGCTGCTTCAATGCCTTGACCTTACGATGGCCCTCCTCGCTGCTCCCCTCCCAGCCGTACTCGTTGTGCATGTCGAATATCAGATTGACCGCCTTGCTCTTCTGGAGCATACCGATGAGCAGAATCCGGGTGAGGAAGGTCTTGCCGGTGCCGCTCTTGCCGAAGATGCCGTTGGAGCGCTTGACAAATTCCGGCAGGTCGAGGCACAGTTTGGTCTCCATGTCCAGCGGGTTGCCGACGTTGAAGCGAGTATCGTCCTCTTCACCGAAGATAAGCTCCATATCCGTGTCCGAAGCCAGGTTCACCGCCGAGAAATGGCTGGGAACGGTCTTCACCGGCTCCGGCCCCTCGATACCCATCGTCAGCATGGGCAGGACGTGGAGAGCCCCGTAGGTGGCCGTCCCGTTAAGCACCTCGGACAGGAAAGAATCGCCTTCACGGGGCGGGGCAACGGTAAGCTCGGGGTCGGTCACACCGAGGCTGATATCGGTAATCATGCCGAAGAAGCGCCGCTGTCGTCCCTCGATGGTGACATAGCGCCCGACCACCATATCCTCTACCGAAGCCGCGCTATCCAGCCTGACCTCAGTGCCTTTGTCTACCGAACCGGAAACAACGATACCGAGTCGCTGATTGATATTCTCTTCAGTCACTACCTACTCCTCCAGGTCCCATCTGTAGCGGCACTTCTGCCTTTCACCCTCCCGATACATGTCGGTATCCTCCGGCAGGTCAACAATCTCAACAAACTCACAGTCAAGTATTTCGCACGTCCTGCGCGACGGATGGTTCTCAGGGTCGCAGGTTATCCACAATACGTTGAGGCCGTGGTCTAGAGCAACCTGCCTGACGAGATTGCAAGCCTTGGCGGCATAGCGGTTGCCCCGGTATCTCTCGTTAATCCCGTACCCGATGTGACCGGCATACTTTATCACGTGTTCCGTATTCCCAATCCGCAGGCTGACGCCGCCAATCGCCCCGGGCTTACCCGACAGGTGAATATCAAACTCGTACACCGGTAGATACTCCTTCTGTGGATTGGCAGGCCGTTTCTGACTGACAACGATCTCTATCTCGCCGTCAGTCAGTACTCCGTAGTCATTGAACCTGAAATCGTTCATTACAGACAGCACTCCTATTCCGGCGGCACAATCCTTTCCAGAATCGCCCTGAGCCGGCCGTACTCGCCACTGAGAAGCGTCGCCAGTTCCTTCCCCGCCGCAACGAGGAAGCCCCGGTTGTCCTCGTGGGCCTCGCTCATTTGGCGCAGGGTTGCCGCAACCAGTTCCTCCACCGCTACCGGTAGCGCTGTGCCGAGCAGCAGGCTCAGGAAATCAAATGAAGTGCTGAAGTCCCTGACGCTGTCCGGGGGGCACCGGTAGACGAAGCTGTGGATGCGGGCCGGCCGTGCCGGAAGGTACTGGAGCAGCTTGCCCCCCTCGGCATGTCCCACTACTAACGCGCTGAACTCACTACGGAGCAGCTTCTCAAGCTGGGGGCTGGCCTGGTAGACCGCCTCCTCGGTAGCTTCATCCTTGCCGCGGGCGATGGGACGCCGTCCCGGCTCCAGGCTGGCCGTGGCGGCATAATAGACAACGCCGAGAAGCTCTTCTCCGACATCGCCCACCTGCACCAGGCTGCCCAATGGCGGCGGCTGGTAGAGCTCGTAGCACTCGGCGACGAGCTGGGTGGTACTGGCCTCGATTACCTCACCGACTCTTTCCGCTGATTCAGTCATTCCCGGTTCTCTACTTCTTCTTCTCTTCCTTCTTCTCCTTTTTCTGCTTGGATTTCTTGACGTTCTTTCTGCCCTTGGTGCCCATTGTTACCTCCCGGTAGAATTTATGATTCCGGGGACCCCATCCCCGTGCGGCCCAGGTGGGCCGCCTTTCCCTTCCCCTTCAAGGGGAAGGGAAGGATTTATGTAAGAGGGGCTGCGCCCCTCTTCGACTCCCTGTTGGTGCGCTCTGTGACTACAGTTGGTATAATCCACGATATTCTACAACAAAGTAGGTGGTGTCTGCGTATTCTATACCCACACGGTCGACCGGTGCAACAGGGTGCTATTGCTGACGGGACTTCTCCCTCAACATGGCCCGGAGAACAATATCGGTGCTCGGGATTTCCCCTTCCTCAAGTACCTTGAAGTTGTAATGCTGGTAAATGGAAACATTCTTCTCCTCTTCGGTATCAAGATAGCAGGGCAGATTCTCCCTGTCTATTCTGGCAAGCATGGGTTTCAACAGTCTACTGGCATACCCCTTTCCCTGATAAGCGGGGTCCACACCGATAGCCTGGAGAAACCAGTGGAGGAAAGGCGCATGACGTTTGTGCGCCGCATCTATGAAACCGGTAACGGGGCTCTGCCTTGACAGGAAGTCTCTGCTATATCTGAATGGGAGAGACAATGCGCCAGCCCGTATCATTCTCCACTGGGACATATTCTCGCCCCTTTCCGATGGTATCCACACGGCTACACCTTCCAGGTTCTGAGAAGTCGCGTAAACCTCTCCATAGCGAATACTATCGCGGACCACTATTTCGAAAAGGTAGTGCAGCTTGTTCTTCCTTTCCACAGGGTCCGGAAGCAGATGGGTAAATATCGGGGAATCCTGAAACGCACGGGATAGAACCCGGGCCGCAGGTTTTACTCCTGACTTTCCCACCGGCATGAGATTCTTCAAGTCGTCCACAGCCGTTTTCTCCTTACTACGAAGATGTACTTCCGTAAGTAATGGCTAGATCCACCTCGTTCTCTTGTTCCGGCCAGACCCCCTGTCATTGCGAGCTTATCTACTGGCTTTGCTAGCAGGCCGAAGCTGAAGCAATCTCATCTTTGTAGATTGCGTGCCGCTGAAACCAGCGGCCTGGCGACAGGCCGACGAAAAGTCGGCACGCTCCTCGCAATGACACACGGTGTAGAAGCCATCTATACCCACCTTGTTCTCTTGCTCCAGCTCTTTGCCGAGCCGGTAGTGGGTAATTTCTCCTCCACCAGGGACAATTCCACCAGCCGCCAGAAGCCGGCGGCATCGGCGCCGGTGACGACCGCCTTCTCGTGGGCCTCACTCAGCGCCACCGGGTAACCATGCCCGCGCCGGCACTGGTCAAGGATAAGGCTGTGGGCCAGGCCAAGCAGACTGTCGTTGTTGGCCACCCAGTAAGGCACCTCGACCCGGGCAACCTCGTCATCCAGGTTCAGGTAGAAGAAGTGCACCTGGTGGGGGCCGTACCGACTCTGGATTTTGGAAGAGCTGATGAAGGTGTCCGACCTCTCCCCCGGCTCAAGCAGCCCGGCAAAAAGCTCGCGGTCGCGCACACCGGCCACGGCATCACACTCCCTGGTCTCACACGCTGGACAGTGGTCGCTGTCGACTGTCTCCCGGGGGCAGAGCGCCACCCGCAGGGCATTGACGACATCCATACTGCGGGGAAAGCTGATGTAGCTCGCCACAGCAAGCTGTCTCTCCCCGCTCAGCTTGCGCAGCCCCTCCAGACACCTCAGGAACCCTTTGTCCAGCAACTCCTCGGTGACGAACTCAGGGTATGGCTCCAGCCCCCAGAGTATCAGAGAGCCGTCGAGCAGTGCCACGGTCGGGCTATCCGTTGACGCCTCGGCCGCCAGCTCGGACAACCGGCGGGCTTCATCGACGGCACGCTTCATGCCCAGGAGCGCGCCTTCAATCACCTGCTCACGACCACGCACTCCGGGTGCGGCAATCACCAGGTCTTCATCCCCGGAATAGAGGCTGGGCTGGCTGTCCAGAACGGCCGCCGGACTGGTACCGTAGCGCAGCACCACCGAGCCGATGTTTATCAGGTAGCACCGGGCAGCACGGTGCCGGTCAACGTCAATATGGGAGCCGTCAGTGGCAACCACGGTGAAGTCGGCAGGTGTTGCAGGCGCCTCGTGATGTCCGTCAAGCCCGTCCACCAGACCGGCCACCAGCCAGGTCGTCCGGCTGGCATCAATCTTATTTTTGAGGGCTTCCACGTCACCGGCGTACCTGCCGAGGGCCTCCCGGGCATGCTCAAGGCGTTCCTGACGCTCCCGGCCTCTGGCCTTCAGCCGGGCCACCATATCGCCCACCTGGGAAATGAGCTTCGTAAGGTCCAGGGACATATCGGCCACCCCCAAGGAATGCCAACCCGTACTATACCGAAAGTATAGTGAATCAGGCCGGTGAACTCAAGGAGAACGTATAACTTCAGTGTGTGAAATAAAGTCAGTATGTTACAATCTGGGAGGGGTGTCGCCTTGCTGCCAGTCCTGCTGAGTGTAGCCGTAATCTCGTTGTCCGGCGTGATGATGCCCGGACCGATGTTTGCTATCACCGTGGCCAAGAGCTACCGCAGCCCCTGGGCAGGGCCGCTGATAGCCATCGGCCACGCCGTGATAGAAGTCCCTCTGATACTGCTGATATACTTCGGCTTTGCCCGGTTCTTTGAGAACACCACGGTGCAACTCGTGCTGAGCATAGCCGGGGGAGTGATGATTATCTGGCTCGGCATCGGCATGTTCCGCGCCCGCACCGAGGTGGTCCACCAGGGCCGGGACCTGTCCTACAATGCAATCACTGCCGGCATCGTCCTCAGCGCCCTCAACCCGTTCTTTCTGCTCTGGTGGGCGACCGTGGGCAGTATGCTCATCATGAAGGTGGTCGACTATGGTGCTGCCGGACTGGTGGCGTTCACCGCGGTACACTGGTCATGCGACCTGGTGTGGCTGTCTATCGTGTCCGTCCTGATATACAGGACACAGGCGCTGTGGGGGAAACGGTTCCAGGAAGGGTTGTTTATCGCGTGCAGCCTGCTGCTGGTGGGCTTCGGGGGCTGGTTCATCGTGTCCGGTATCCAGCAGGCGGTGTAGGCTCCTACTGCCGTAGGGTGTAGGCTAGTACTGCCGGAGACTGCAACCGAGTACGCGGCACTCTGCGCACTCCACCTGGCAGGGCTCACAATGGATGGTGACACTGGTACCGGGCAGCCTGGTCTTGATGTCCTCTTCGATGTGGTCACACATAGCGTGCGCCTCTTCCAGGCTGGCATTCCGGGGCATTACTAGGTGCAGGTCAATGAAGCGCTGGTTCCCTGCCCTCCGACTTCGTATCGCGTGGAAACCGGCCAGTTGGCCACGGTGCTCGATGATAGTGGCGGTCAGTGTTTTTTCCTCTTCCTCCGGCAGCCGGGCATCAGCCAGCTCGCTTACAGACTTCCGGATGACATCATAGGCGGACTTGAATATCAGGATAGCAACGCCGAGGGCAATGATAGGGTCAAGAATGGCCAGTCCGGTGAGGCGTATCAACACCATCGCCAGCAGGACACCGGCGGCGGAATAGATGTCGGCGGTGATATTGCGGGCAGACGCTTCCAGCGCTAACGACCTGGTGGACCTTGATACCCGGGACAGATGACGCGCCAGGAAAATACTGACGACCGTGGAGAAGAGCATAACACCGATGCCGGCCTCAGTCATTTCCACCGTGGCACCGTCTACTATCCGCCTGACTGCAGAATAGACGATGAAGCCACCGGCGCCGACAATCAGCACCGCCTGTACAATGGCAGCAATACCCTCAATCTTACCGTGACCGAAAGGGTGGTCTTTATCAGCGGGCATCACGGCAATGCGGACCGCGAAGAGGGTGATAACTACGGCAATCAGGTCAAGGAAGCTGTCTGTCGCCTGGGCGGTAATGCTGATGCTGCCGGTTACCATCGCCACAATCGCCTTAGCGGCAATCAGGACAATGATAGTCCCGAGGGCGAGTCTGGCAGCACCACTTCTCGTGGAGAACATACGGCCTTGTTCCTCCCCGGGGCGTCCTCCCTCCCGGACCTATCGTGTTGTCAGGGTCGGGCCTTGCACGAAGCCCCGCCACTTCCCCTTGTGCCAGACCGCGAGCAACTGGGGCGCTACAAAGAGAGAACTATAAGTCCCGGCAATAACACCAATTAGCAGGACCACAGCAAAGTTCTGTATTGATACACCGACAAACAGCACCAGGGCCATCACCACCACCAGTGTCGTCAGGCTGGTATTCAACGAGCGGCTCATGGTTTCCACCAGGCTGCTGTTGACTACCACCTCAAAGTCCGGGCTGACTCCCCGCTGCAGGTTTTCCCGTATCCGGTCAAAGACTACCACGGTATTATTCACGCTGTAACCAATCACGGCGAGTATGCCGGTGATGAACATCAGGTTGATTTCCCAGCCGAATATGCCGCCGAGGATGGCGAACACTCCGAGCACAATGACGACATCATGAATCAGCGCTATGATGGCACAGGCACCATAGTGCAATGGTCTCGGCATGCGGCGGAAGGCCCAGGTGAGATAGAGTAGTATCCCTACCGCCGACACGGACACAGCGATACCGGCGGTTCCTGCCGTCTCTTCGGCAATCACCGGGTCGACACTTTCAAAACCCATCTCTTCAGCAGGTCCGAACTTCTCCTCAAGGCCTTCCCTGAGACTGGTCTTTTCCCCGGCAGTCAACTGAACCGTGTGGATAACCAAGTCACCCTGCCACTCATCGATCCGGCCGCTGAATCCCAGAGCGGCTAGTTCCTCTTCCGCTTCGGTGGGGTCCACGGCCTGCTCGAAGCTCAGCGTCGTGATTGAGCCACTGCTGAAGTCTATCCCCGGGTTCAGTCCCAGCACCAGCAGGGCGATGACACTACCTGCAAGGAGAACCGCAGAAATGGCGAAGAAAACTGGCCTCTTACCGACGATATCAAACATTTTTCTTTCCTGAGTATATGGTGAACAGACGTGTTTGCTTTGCCAGATTGGTTCCTATAAAAAGCCGCAGCAACGTCCTGGTTGCGACGATGGCCGTAATCATGCTGACTGTCACGCCAATCAGTAGAGTCACACCGAAACCCTGCACCGAGCCGCCGAAGGCAATAGACCCACCCACCCAGATGAGAATACCGCAGACAATCATTGTAGTGATATTGCTGTCTCTTATCGCCGTCCAGGCACGGTTGAACCCGGCTTCAGTGGCGGCACCTAATGCCCGGCCCATCCGGAACTCCTCCTTCATTCGTTCGAAGATGAGCACATTGGCATCCACAGCCATACCAATGGACAGGACGAAACCACCGATACCCGCCAGGGTAAGTGTAACCCCCAGCAGCTTAAATAGCGCCAATACTATCGCCCCATAGAAGACTAGGGCCAGGCTGGCCATGAGTCCGGGGATACGGTAGTACGCAATCATGAAGAGCATCACCAGAACAATGCCAATTAAGCCTGCCCGGACACTGAGGTCAACGAAATCCTCCCCGAGCTTGGGCTTGACCGTCATTTCTCCCACTCTGGTAAGTGGTACCGGCAGACGCCCGGCGTTTAACTGCTTGGAAAGTTCCGTGGCTTCCGTCATGCTCAACCCTGTAATGATGCCTCTATCTGTGATTACCGCCTGGACTCTGGGAGCAATCGGCTGGCCGTCATCACCGAGTAGCGGCTGGTCCCCCTCGAAGATACCCAGTGGCTGATTGCCTACCACCAGCCGACCGGTAATTTGCTCGGATAGTTCTATTCCCTCCTCGTTCCACTCAAAGTGCAGCTCTATCTCACCGAACTGTCCGCGGTCGATATAGGTGTTCTCCTTGAAGTAGCTGCTGTTGAGTGCCTTCTCCTCACCGTTAACCGTGCCCATAGCCGGTACCCACATCCCTATCGTTACCGGCTCTCTTTCCTCTTCCTCATCAACCGGCTCTTCTACATCGCCTTCACCTTCTTCGGCCTGTTCCTCTTCTCCGCTGTCAACCGGTTCCTCACCTTCCTCAGACGCCTCCTCCTCAGTCCCCACTTCAACCTCTACTTCCTCACCCCCGACGGGCACCTGTACCCACTCGCGGAACCCAAGTAACGCGGTACGTCCGATGCGTTCCTTCTGGATATCGGTAATGTCAGTCCCGGGGAGTTCAACCACTATCTGGTCATCACCGCGTCTGTGGAAGTCAGGCTCGGTGACACCCAGCGGATTGATGCGGTTGGCAATAACAGCCAGCACACCGTCCATTATCTCGCCCTCAGTACCCGGCGTCACTCCTGATAAATCGGCCTGGTAGACAAGACGGACGCCCCCCTTAAGGTCAAGCCCGAACTGGATTCCCTGACGCCCGAACCTTTCTCCCTCGATAGGGAGCAACACCCAGAGGGCCAGAGCGAACACTACTATAATGGTGATGAGAACCCAGGTGTTTCTTCTGAGCATCTATCCTCTTTCCTCAGTAGACAAATGGCTGCCGACGAATTCCAGTGCTTCCTGTCGTGTGGTTACTTCCCCGGCGGCATGGGCCTCCCTTACCGCCTCGAGGAGTTTGCCAAGCCTGATTCCAGGACTCATGCCGAAGGTGTTTATCAGGTCATGACCATCTATCAGCTTAACCGGCTGCGGTCGGCTCTCCTGCTCGAAATGCTGAGCGAGAACGTATTTCACAATATCGATATGCTCCTGCCAGCCAGCCATCTCTAGGTGCGGGCCCCGCGTGGCAAGATGGTCAGCCAGGCTAAGGAAGAGTATCTCCATAGCAGCATCCCCGGTATCACGGAAATAACGGTAGACCGCCCGCCGGCTGGGAAGCCCGCCATGACTCATCTGCATCGGGCGCAGGTGGTGCAGCACTATTGCTTCCACGAATTTTATCTCCCGGTTGCTGAACCTCAGTCGCTCCAGGACACCGGCAGCTACTGAGGCCCCCTCTCCGGCGTGCCCCAGAAAGCGCATCCGCCCGTCTTCATCGATGTTTCTGGTCTGCGGCTTGGCAATATCATGCAGTAGTGCCGCCAGCTTCAGGAGCGACCTTCCGGTGCTCCCGCTGCCGACCTCCGGGCTAAAGTGTGCGGCCAGTTCCGATGACCACGGGACCGTTGCCAAAAGTACATCATCGCCATACTCCCAGGACCCTTCCTGCAGCAAGAAGTCGACTGCGAGCACGGTCTTCAGAGAATGCTCGAAGATGTCCCAGAAGTGTTCCCTGGGCTGTTCCACTCCTCTGGCGGCGACCAGTTCCGGAATCAGTGCTGTAAGCAGACACAGACTGTCCAGGTAGACCAGGAAACGCCCACTGCCGGGAACGGCCAGGAGGCGCAGCAGCTCTTCCCTGATACGTTCCCCGGCAACACCGGCGATGAGGCCGGCATGGTGCTGGACCTGGGCTTCGGTAACGCTATCGATACTGAAGCCAAGCTCGGCAGCCAGACGCACGGCTCGCAGCAGACGAACGGCATCAGACTCAAAGGCGGCCTCGGAAACACTCCGGATGACACCGCTCTTGATGTCCTCCCGACCACCGAAGGGGTCCACCAGCCGTACTGCTCGGTCGGTTGTAGTTATCTGGTTGAGTTCAACTGCCATCGCATCTACCGTAAAATCACGTCGTGCCAGGTCCTCCTCGATACTACCACGGAATGTGGAGAAATCTACCTGCCACTGGTTTTCGCCCGGGAATACATCACCACCCACCAGTATTATTCGTGCTACCCCGTTTTCTTCATCCAGTGTAACAAACCTGCCACCCAGTGCACCAGCCACCACCCGGGCAATCGCCAGCGCATCAGAGGCCACGGCAATGTCGATATCAGCGGTACGACGGTGCAGTAGTGCGTCACGAACAAAACCGCCCACCAGGTACGCCTGAACCCCCCGCTCGTTAAGAAGGTTGCCCACCGCGCCCAGTAGTGACCCGACCCCGGTATCTATTTTGGTATCGAAGAAGCCTTCCTTGACTTCTTCGCCAGACTTCAATCCCATCATCCGGCTATCATTCCTGGTCAACAGGCTACCATGAAGAGTCTCGCGGCAGCCCGCTCATAATACTTCACCACTATAACCCGAGTTCACCGATTTATCAAGTAGGTGTACTGGGCCAATATTACGGTGACATTTCACATAAATACCGCCTATCGTTCCAGGATTAAATTATGGGCCGGAGCGAATAGACAGTGAAGTAATCCAAACAACCGGCAAGATTCCGTGCTACTGACTACAGTTCATCCAGTCCAAAAAACACCAGGTAAGCCCCCGTGTTGCGTTAAAAGAAACTGTTACCGAAACCATCTTGCTTTTACTAAATCGCGTGTGGTATACTCACTGTTGGCTTGTAACAAAGGGGGGTAACAGTTGCTCTCTGATTACGGTTTCGTCGGGCTCTTCATCATCGTTGCCGTTCTTTTTAGTCTCCTTTTAATTATTCTCCCCGTTGTATTCAGGTACCTCAAGCTAGTCCCTCACCATCCCAACGCTGTCAAGAACGCCACGTTTGAGTGCGGCATGGAAACCATCGGGAAGACGTGGGTGCAGTTTAACTTCCGCTACTACTTCTATGCCCTGATTTTCCTGGCCCTGGATGTACTCGTTGCGTTTATCTATCCGTGGGCGGTCAACGTGAGGGACCTCGGGACTTCCGGTTTCACCGCAGTACTTATCTTCATCGCCCTCATTGTTGTTGGCTACCTTTACGCCTGGAGGAAGAGAGTTCTAGAATGGAAGTAAGCAGAGCCAGGGACTACGTCTATTCGGATTCGGAGCTCGACCAGTCCGAGAGCAAGGTCATTGAAGAACTGAAGGCCGGTGCCACGGAGCCGCTCTCGGACCCTGATGCCTGGCTGGACGAAGAACTGAGCCAGAATATACTGCTGACAACCGCCGACTGGTTAATCAACTGGGGGCGGCGTTCCTCGCTGTGGCCGGTCATCTGCTTCCCGGCCTGCTGCGCCTTTGAGTTTATTTCCGTGATGGGCCCCCGTTTCGACATGTCCCGTTTTGGTATGGAAATCCTGCGTGCCTCGCCGCGTCAGGCAGACGTATTGATTACCGCGGGCACGCTGACCTGGAAGATGGCACCCAACGTAAGACGGATATATAACCAGATGGCGGAGCCGAAATGGGTTATCGCCATGGGTGCCTGCGGCATCAGCGGCGGTATCTTCCGCTCTTCCTACAACGTAGTACCAGGGTATAATCGTATAATTCCGGTTGATGTCTACGTGCCCGGTTGCCCGCCGCGTCCCGAAGCCCTGCTGCACGGCATACAGATGCTGCAGGAGAAGATAGCCAAGAGAACCAATATCATCAAGGAATAGCCTGCCGCATACTAACCTTAGAACGAGGAGGGGAGGCGATGGACAAGTTCAGTGTGGGTGACAGGGCCAGGGTCCTGGATAGGCCGGGTTGGCCCGGAGGATACAAAATCGCCAATTGGGAAGGCGAAATTGTTGAAGTAAAGGAAGACCCCGCCGATTATGTCATCATGAAGGCGGACAGCACCGGCTACAACATGGCTTTTCCTGAAGCCGAGCTGGAGAAAATATAAAAAGCACTATCCGATAAGAAAGGCAGATGACTACTTCTCTATCCACCCGGGAGATTGCCGGACAAATTAGCGAACGACTGCCGGATGCAGTCATTGACGCTGCTGGCACTGCTATTCTCGTTAACAGCAACTCCTTGCTGGATGTGGGCGCCTTTCTCAAGAATACCCCGGGGCTCGATTTCGACTACCTGACCACAATCACGGCGGTTGACTACTACCAGTACTTCGAGGTTGTTTACCTGTTCGTTTCCATGGAACACAACCACAGCCTGGTCATTAAAACCCGCTGCCAGGGTCGCGACAACCTCACACTGCCGTCACTTGTCGGCCTCTGGCGGAGTGCCGACCACCAGGAACGGGAAATCTACGACCTTATGGGAATTACGTTTGAAGGCCACCCGAACATGAAACGTATCGTCCTCTGGTCGGACTTTCAAGGACACCCGCAGCGAAAGGACTTCATGTAGATGGAACTGAGAACAGAACCGTTTGTTCTCAATATCGGACCGGTGCATCCGAGTACGCACGGCGTATTCCGGATGAGGGCCACCCTCGACGGAGAGGTCGTTCTTGACCTGGACCCGGTCTTTGGCTACCTGCACCGGGGCATTGAAAAGCTGGCCGAGGAGCGCACCTATGGCGGGGTTATCCCGCTGACGGACCGCCTCGACTACGTGGCTTCGATGACCAACAACCTGGCCTATGTCCTCACCGTGGAGAAGCTGGCCGGTATCTCCGTTCCGGAGCGGGCCGAATACCTCCGGGTCATCATGTCCGAGCTACAGCGTATCGCCGCTCACCTGGTATCCGTCGGTTCATTCTTCAACGACTGCGGTGCCTATTTCACCCCGTTCCTCTACATGTACCGCGAACGGGAGAACATCTGCGACCTCTTTGACATGGTATGCGGACAGCGCCTGCTCTATAACTACATGCGTATCGGCGGTGTCAGCCAGGACATTCCTGATGAGTTCATGCCAGCGCTGAAACGCATAATCCCACACATCCGTGGACGTATAGATGAGTATGACCAGTATCTCAAGGAGAATGAGATACTGCTGGCTCGCACCAAGGGCGTGGGCATCCTGCCGCGCGACCTCGCAATTAATATCGGCGCCAGTGGGCCGGTGCTTCGCGGCAGCGGAATGAAGTGGGACATACGTAAGGCAGACCCTTACTCCATCTACGACCGATTTGAATTCGATATTCCCACCGGTATCCAGGGCGACTGCTACGACCGCTACCGGGTCAGAATAGAAGAGATGAGACAGAGTCTGCGTATCCTTGAGCAGGCAGTGGCGCAGATACCCGCGGGAGAGGTGCGGGCTGATGTACCCCATCTCATCCGTCCTCCGGTTGGTGAAGCCTATGCCCACGTCGAAGCACCCACGGGAGAGGTGGGTTTCCATGTGGTGTCTGATGGCTCCATCGCACCGTATCGGTGCCATATCAGGGCACCCAGCCTGATGAATCTGACAGCCTTGCGTGATATGATAATTGGCTGGAAGATACAGGACCTGATTGTTATTTTTGGGAGTTTTGCTATTACTATGGGTGAGGTTGACAGATAGTGACCGCGGTTGATGCTGCTTTCTCCGGCGCTATGCGCCACCTGGATGCCGTGCCCCCGGACTGGCCGGGAAACGAGTGGTGGCACTGGCTGGTTTTCACCGTCATCTGCATTGCCTTTGTGCTGGTGATGATTATCGTCGTCATCTATGTTGAGCGTAGGGGTATAGCATTCTTTGCCGCCAGGGTCGGCCCCAACCGGACCGGCCCCTTCGGTGTGCTCCAGGCAATAGCGGATGCCATCAAGGTACTGCTCAAGGAAAATATCACGCCGTCCAATGCCGATAAGCTGGTCTACTGGTTGGCGCCGGCGGTGGTCTTCGCCCCGACGATAATGATATTTGCCGTAGTGCCTTTCCAGAATGGTGCCATGATGGCTGACCTGAACATCGGCGTCCTCTTCGTTATCGCCATCAGTTCGATATCCACTATCGGCGTGTTTATGGCCGGCTGGAGTTCGAGCAACAAATACTCCCTGCTAGGTGCGATGCGAAACGTGGCTGCCGTTGTCAGCTACGAGATGCCTGTTGTCCTCTCTATCGCCGGAGTCGTGCTGCTGGCCGGTTCGCTTTCGTTGAATGACATCGTACTGGCACAGGAGAGAGTGCCCTTCATCGTTATGCAGCCCCTCGGTTTCCTGCTCCTTTTCATTGGTGGGTGCGCGGAGATAAACCGCAGTCCATTCGACCTCATGGAGGCGGATTCTGAGCTTACCGCCGGTTTCCACACCGAGTATTCCGGCATGAAATTTGCCATGTTTTACCTGGGAGAGTACGGCGAGGCAGTGGTGATGTCTACCATTATCGCCACGCTGTTTCTTGGTGGTTGGCAGGGTCCGGTCTTGCCACCCTGGCTCTGGCTGATTGTCAAGATACTCATCGTTTTCTTTACCATGGTGTGGACACGGGCTACGTTACCGCGTGTCAGGATAGACCAGCTGATGGCGTTTGCCTGGAAGTTCCTCTTCCCGCTGGCGCTGATTAACCTGCTGGTTACGGCACTGGAAATCCTGGCGTGGCCTGGAGACCTGCCGCTGTACATTATCCCGCTTAATTTCGCCATAACGGCGGCCCTGATACTACTGGGGTCCAAGTTGTTCAAGGTAGGATGGGGTAGAGTTGAAGTTTGAGCGATACGGAATCGGCATAGCCAAGGGTATGAGGGTTACCCTCAGGAACCTGGTCCGGCGTCGGGTCACCACTCAGTACCCGGAACAGAGGCTGGTGGTTGCTCGCCGGACCCGTGGTAATGAGCTTGTCTGGGACAAGGAGAAGTGCACCGGTTGCGCTACCTGCGCCAAGACCTGCCCTCAGGGGGTCATCCATATCGAGACGTCCCCGGGTGAGGAGAACAACTACACGGTTGAAAAGTTTGAAGTGGACACGGGATACTGCATATCCTGCGGCCTTTGTGTGGAGGCCTGCCCGTACAACGCCCTGTTCATGGGCTACGCTTTTGAACTGGCAAAATACCAGCGGGGTGCCCTGGTGCTCACCAGGGACCAGCTTGAGGCGGATGGCAGGATACCCAGCAGCTATTTCCGTCCCGAGCTCGATGAGACGCTGCCGGAGCAGACCCTGTTGATTGACAGGAAGGAGTAGGCACTGATGCCACTGGATGTTGCATTCTGGCTGTTGGCCGTTGTCGGCGTGGCCGCTGCGCTGGCGGTAGTCCTGCTGCGTGACGTCTTCCGGGCAGCGCTTTCCCTGGTGCTGTGCTTTATAACTGTGGCCGGACTCTACATTACACTGAGTGCCGACTTCCTGGCGGCAGTGCAAATCCTGGTCTATGTCGGTGCCATTTCGATACTTCTAATCCTGGGCATCATGCTCACCCGCGATATCCAGCGGGGCAATCCGGCCAATAAATTGCGTATTCCCGCGGTAGCTGCCGCCATGGTATTCCTGGGAACGGTATGCTTTGCCGTGTTCAATACCCCGTGGCAGATATCCGCAGTGGCACCACTGGAACCGACCACTACGGAACTGGCGGGCAAGCTCTTCGGTGAGAATGGCTATATATTGTCCGTGGAAATTACCGCCGTGCTGTTGCTGGCGGCGATTCTCGGGGCTATCGTCCTGGTCAGGGAGAAGTAAGCAAGATGTCTGTAGGTCTGGAACACTACCTGGTGCTTTCGGCAGTCCTGTTCGCCATAGGGCTCTACGGGGTACTTGCTAAGCGTAACATGATAGCTATCCTGCTGTGTATTGAGATAATGCTGAATGCGGTGAATATCGCCATGGTAGCCTTCTCCCGGTACATCGCACCGGCAGAGCTGACCGGGCAGGTCTTCGTGATATTCATCATGGCGGTAGCGGCAGCCGAAGCCGCCGTTGGTCTGGCGATAATCATTGCGCTCTATCGCCAGCGTGGGACCGTCGATTCCACGGAAATAAACCTGATGAAACGGTAACAGACAATGTGGGTTGAGATTAAGAAAGCGCCTAATCTAATGATGGCGGAAATGTGGAAAGAGCTCTTCGAGGGTGAGGGTATACCCACCCGGCTTATGCCTGAGTCTGGCCTGCCGATAGGCCAGGAAGCGACCACCTACCGCATCCTGGTACCTCAGGATAAGGAGCACGTGATTAGCGAGGTGTTAAGGAAACTCTGATGCCGGACCAAGCATACTGGTTCATATTCCTGCTGCCCGTGATTTCGTTTGGGCTGATAAGCCTCTTTATCAGACCGTTCGTTAACTCCAAATCAAGCGTATCGGGCTTGATAGCTATTACGGCCATTGGTGCTTCGGCTGTACTTTCCATCTGGGCACTGACCGAAGTGATGGGAGCACCGAACCACGAGATTGCTATCCCGGACATCTCCTGGGTAGCCATTGGCAACACCTTCACAATCAATCTGGGCATAATAATGGACTCGCTGACCGCCGTGATGCTGGTCGTGGTCACCATCGTCAGCCTGATGGTGCAGATATACTCGCTGGGCTACATGCAGCATGATGAAGCGGGCTACACCCGGTACTATGCCTGGATGTCCCTTTTCACCGCCTCCATGCTGGGTTTGGTCATCGCTAACAACCTCCTCATGATGTTCGTCTTCTGGGAGATGGTCGGTCTGTGCTCGTATCTGCTCATCGGTTTCTGGTTCCACAAACCGTCCGCGGCCAATGCCGCCAAGAAGGCCTTCATCGTCACCCGGTTCGGTGATTTCGGTTTCCTGGTAGCAATACTGGCCCTCTACGCCAACACGGGGACGTTTGACACTGCGGAACTAAGCGGCCTGGCGGCAGCGGGTGCACTCGCCGGCGCCACCCTCACCTGGGTGGCTATCGGTATCTTCGCCGGGGCAATGGGTAAATCAGCCCAGTTCCCGCTCCACATCTGGCTGCCGGATGCTATGGAAGGCCCGACACCGGTCAGCGCCCTTATCCATTCCGCGACGATGGTCTCGGCGGGCGTGTTCCTGGTGGCCCGCACCTTCCCGATATTCGCCCACTCACTTGAGGCAGTAACCGTGGTGGCGACCATCGGAGGGTTTACGGCCATCTTTGCGGCCTCAATGGGCCTGGTAATGAACGATATCAAGCGCGTGCTTGCCTATTCCACCATCAGCCAGCTTGGCTACATGATGCTCGGGCTGGGGGCGGCCGGTATCATACTTTTCCATGAAGGAAACGTTACAGTAGAGGCGGCCAAGGCCGCCACCACCTTCGGTATCTTCCACTTAGCCACCCACGCCTTCTTCAAGTCGCTCCTGTTCCTTGGAGCAGGTAGCGTTAACCATGCCACCGGTACATTCGATATGCGGCTGATGGGCGGCCTGCGCAAGATAATGCCCTGGACGTATATCACCTTCCTCCTCGGCTCTCTGAGCCTGGCAGGAGTCTGGCCCCTGGCTGGTTTCTGGAGCAAGGACGAAATCCTGATAACAGCGCTGGACGGTAACGCGGTACTCTTTATCCTGGCAATGATAACTGTGTTCATGACCGCCTTCTACATGTTCCGCGTTATCTACATGACCTTCCACGGGAAGTACCGCGGCGGAGACCCTGAGGCACACGGTCACCCGCACGAATCACCGAAGGTCATGGTGGCTCCCCTGGTCTTCCTGGCCGTCCTGGCCGTCATCGCCGGTTTCTGGAATGCCTTCGGGCACTTCGGAGAGCTCATGGGGCACGGTCATACCAAGGGCTTCATCGAGGGGTTCTTCGGTATATTCACCCACTCGCCGTGGCCGATTATATCGCTACTGCTGGCGCTGGGCGGTATTCTGCTTGCCTACCTGATGTACAATACCAAACAGATTTCCGCGGAACGCATTGGTGCCAGGTTCCAGGCGCTATACGTCATGTTCTCGCGGAAGTACTGGATGGACGAACTGTACGAAGACCTGATCGTACGAAAGGCACTGCTCGGTGGGTTCTTCGCCGGACTTCAGAAGATGGATACCAAAGGTATTGACGGGGTTGTGAATGGAGCAGCCAATGCTATAATGTCCAGCGGGGACGTGGTCCGCAAGATACAGACGGGACAGTTTCAACTGTACGCGCTGTCCATTGCCCTGGGGGCAGCCGCGATTGCCATTGTCCTGTATATCTTCGGATGAGTATTTATAGGCTAAAGGATTTGATAGGAGTCAGCAGGCTTGGAGTTTAACTATCTTACGGCCATCATCCTTCTCCCGGCACTCGGGGCGGTAGTGGTTGCCTTTGTGCCCGGAATATCGGAACGGTGGATACGGCGTATATCTGCGGTCCTTACTCTTGCCTCCTTCGTGCTGGCGATTATCATCTTTGCCGGGTACGACCGCGCACTCGGCGGCATCCAGTTCGAGGAGAAGGCCTCCTGGATTCAGGCAATCAGTGCCAACTACCACCTGGGGGTCGACGGCCTGAGCCTGCCGCTGGTAGCACTGACATCCTTCCTCGGCTTCATGGTGGTACTTATCTCGTGGAAGGTCCACGTGAGAGTCCGCGAGTACTTCGCCTGGTTGCTTCTCCTTGAGGCGAGCATCCTGGGCGTATTCTGCTCGCTTGACCTGCTGCTTTTCTTCATCTTCTGGGAGATAGAAGTCATCCCGATGTACTTCCTGATATCCATCTGGGGGACGGGCCGAAAAGAGTACTCGTCCATCAAGTACGTTCTCTACACGCTTTTCGGCAGTGCCTTCATGCTGGCCGGTATCCTGAGCCTGTATTTCACCACCGGCAGTCTGAGTATGGTGGATATCTCCGAGGGCGGGCTTGGCATGGTGCAGTCCATCATGCCGGCGGCTTCAATCTTCTGGCTTCTTATCATCGCCTTTGCTATCAAACTGCCGGTGTTCCCGCTGCACACCTGGCTCCCGGACGCCCATACCGACGCACCGACTGCCGGTAGCGTGATGCTTGCCGGGGCGCTAATCAAGATGGGCGGCTACGGGATGATACGCGTTTGCGTGAGCATCTTCCCGGACGTAGCCCGCAACTTCGCACCGATGTTACTGACGCTGGCCGTAATCAGCATACTATACGGCGCGGCGCTGACTCTGAGGCAGACCGACCTCAAGCGGATGATTGCCTACAGCAGCGTGAGCCACATGGGCTACGTGCTGCTCGGCATCTTTGCCCTCAATGAAGTGAGCCTGACCGGAGCGGGTCTGCAAATGCTCAGCCACGGCCTGCTCACCGGGTTGCTCTTCGCCATGGCCGGTCTGATGATACACAATGTCGAGGAGCGTGACCTCAGGAAACTGGGCGGACTGGCCAGGCAGATGCCGGTCATTGCCATCGTGTTTTCTATCGCCGGTCTCGGCTCGCTGGGTCTGCCGCTGACCAGTGGCTTTGCCGCCGAGTTCATCACCTTCATCGGCAGCTTCTCCAGCACCGTCGTTGGGGGCGCAGAGGTCTTTACTATCCTGGCAGTGCTGGGCGTAGTACTCGCCGCCGGTTATATCCTGTGGATGCTGCAACGGACGTTTTACGGCCCGGTGCTGGAGCAATACAACGGTGTCAAAGATGCCGACAACATGGAGAAAGTCTACATGTTCGCCTTTGTCATCCTGATAATGCTAATCGGCATCTATCCGGCGATAATGACAGACATAATCAGGCTCGGTATCTCGCCGATAGTGGGCCTGATAGGTGGTTAGAGCGGTGAGTCTGGATGGCAGAGCCGATAATGATCGGGGCGGGGGCGATAATTGAGGATGATGCCGGCAGAATACTGCTGGTGAAGCACCGCCCGGAGAGGGGCGGATACTGGCAGGGTAAGTGGATATGCCCCGGCGGCAGGCTGGAGCCGGGGGAAACGATAAAGGAAGCAATCAAGAGGGAGGTAAAGGAGGAGACCCATCTCGATATCAGTCTGGTTGCACCACTTCACCCGTTTGACCGGATTGTCAGGTCGGAAGACGGCAGGGTTACATTACACGTCATCTACATTGACTACCTGGCCAGGGTGACCGGAGGTACATTGAGACCGGACAGTGATATCGGTGAGGCCAGATGGGTTACCAGGGAGCAGATCCCCGAGATATGGGAGGAACTGCACGAAGACACCAGGAAGCTCCTCCGGATTGCGAAAATAGCGTATGTTTCTAAGGAGTAGGCCTTGAATCTTGAGCTGTTGGCACCAGAACTAAGCCTGGCAGCAACCGCAGTAGTGCTGATACTGATTGACCTCTTTATCGAGAAAAAAGGGGTGCTGGCGGTTCTCAGCATTATCGGTCTGGCGGTATCCGCCGGGTTCGCCATCGCTCTCTGGGGCACCTCCGAGGCCGCATTCAACGGCATGCTGTCCGTGGACAACTTTGCCCTCTTCTTCAAACTTCTCTTCCTGGGGATTGCCGCTCTGGTTATCCTGGCCTCTGTCGACTACGCACCCAAGTTCAGTCGCTTCCAGGGTGAATACCACGCACTGATAATCCTTTCCGCACTGGGCATGATGCTCATGGCGGCCAGTGCCGAGCTTATCACCATCTACATCGCCCTCGAGCTGGCCAGTATCTCACTCTACGTCCTGGCCGGGTTCCTCAAAGACCCCAAATCGACGGAGTCGTCAATCAAGTACCTGCTGCTGGGTGCGACCTCCTCGGCAGTATTACTCTATGGCATGGCGCTGGTCTTCGGCTCGACCGGTACCACACAGCTTGCCGAAATATCACAGGCCGTCCAGAACCTCGGTGCCACGGGCGTCGGCGATAACCCGGCGCTCATGCTGGGTGCGGTCCTGCTGATTGCCGGCTTCGGCTTCAAGATTGCCGCGGTACCCTTCCAGATGTGGGTGCCCGACGTCTACGAAGGGGCACCAACCCCGATAACCGGTTACCTGTCCGTGGCCAGCAAAGCGGCCGGTTTCGCCATCATACTCCGGGTCTTCTTCTCCGCATTCGGTACCCCGGAATGGCTGAGTATGAACTGGGGTCTGGTCTTCGCCTCGCTGGCAGCCATCGGTATGACGGTGGGTAACATGTCCGCTTTGCCCCAGACCAACATCAAGCGCATGTTCGGTTACTCCAGCATCGCCCAGGCCGGTTATCTGCTGGTCGGTCTTGCCGCCATGGGTGTCGGAGCAGCCACGAGCACACTCAATCAGAGCACGGTCATGTTCTTCCTGTTAAGCTACTCGATGGCTAACCTGGGGGCCTTCATCGCCATTATTGCCATCACCAACAAGATTAACAGCGACCTCATTGCGGACTTCTCCGGGATGAGTAAGCGGGCGCCGGTCCTTGCCCTCGGTCTGACTCTGTGCCTGATATCACTGATTGGCATGCCCCCGGCAGCCGGGTTTATGGCCAAGTTCTACATATTCAGCGGGGCGGTGCAGAGCGACCTTCTCTGGCTGGTCATTATCGCCGTTATCAACAGCGTGATATCGGCCTTCTACTACCTGAGAGTGGTCAAGGTAATGTGGCTCGGCGAACCTGCCTCCACTGAGAAGGTACCCTCCTCAGGAGCGCTACGCGTGGCACTGGCCATCACCTGCCTCGGTGTCCTCTTCATCGGTATCCTCCCCGGCTTCGCCATGAAGGCCGCCGAGTTCGCCGCCAATATGTTCGGCGGGTAGAAACCTGTATTTGCCTCAGAGCAGGTCTTGAATTCCTCCTGTTACCCAGGATTTCTATTCCGATTCATCTTGCTCGGGGTTAAGCAGCAGGCCTCTCTCATCCGCAGTATTCAGCAGTTGTTCTTCTTCTGCCGGGGACAATTCTGGTATTCCTTTTTGCTGCCTGAGGTCGTCAATCTTCCTTAACGGCCGCTCCAACTGGTTCGTACGAGTCGACACTAGACGGCTATACTCATCCTTAGCATCGTCAATTCGCTTTCCTATCTTCTCCATGCTGGATTTGAACGCCTCCCACTGCTTATTGAAAGACCCGAACAGCGCCAGCATCTCGGACGACGTCTTCTCCATGTTGAAACTTTCAACAGCCTGATGAATAACGGCCAGTATCGCGTATAGTGATAGTGGGGAGCAGACAACCACTTTGTTCTTCAGTGCGTCGTCAATAAGGGTACTGTCGTTTTCGTGCATGAAGTAGTAGACCTGTTCATTAGGAATGAATACCAGAACGTAGTCCACAGTGTTTTCCTCGGGATTGATGTAATCTCGGGTAGTCACCTCCTTCACACGTTGTCTTACGTCCTTCAAGAACTGCTGTTTGTAGTTCTGTTTGCCTGATTCAGACTCCTCATTCATGTAGTTCAGGTAGTTGGTTAGAGGGAACTTCACATCCATATTGAGTATCAGGTTTTTTGGTAACATGAAGGTGAAGTCGGGCCGGGATGCGGTTGTTTCCAGGGTTTTCTGCTTCCTGTAATTCACATCCTCTATGAATCCGGCGAGCCGTAATATATCTTCGGCCATTCTCTCGCCCCATTGACCCCTCATCGTTGTGCTTGCCAGAGCTGTATGAAGCTGGTTTGTAGTTTCCTGGAGCTTCCCGGTTTGCTCAGCAGTGGCCTTCAATTGACTGCTTAACTCGCCATATTTCTTTTCCCGGTCTTTAGAGAAATCTGTTACCAGGGTTTCCATTTTCAGCAAGTTACCCTTTATGCCTTCAAGTGTCAGGTCAATCAATTTCTTCTTGCTCTCAAGCTCTCCAGCCCCGGTAGCAGTCTGCTTCGACAATGTTTCATTAGCCAGTTTCAGAAACTCTGCGGAATTTCTACTTAACGCATCAAATGACAGCGACGAAAATGTTGTTTCAGTATCCTTTTTGAGGAATCTGTTGAGTATTAATACAAATAATGCTCCGACAAATAGACCTCCAATAAAAACGCCGATGTACTCCATAAAAAAGCCTCCTGAGAGATGTGATTCATAGTGAAATCCATCACTGCAGCATATCAGGCTGCAATGCTAATTATAACTCATATGGTCAAGGGTAGGGCCTACGGCCTCGCAATGACAGGCTGGCAGGCACAGTTGACATGCCGCCAGCCAGTAGGGTATATTGATACTGGCTTTACGGCAAAACAGAACCCGTTTAACTAAATAGCGGTCTCCGAGTTGCCATCTCTAAGGGTGTCCACCTACGAGAGGCAAACGATAGGGTGTGAGGGAAAACCCTCACGCCTCCCGAATTTGGAAAGGAGAGAGCATCATGACTTCGTATGCGCGTGTCCGCGCCACAACCCCGGAAAAGACCAAACCCCACTCACATCCCAATCCACCGGAGCATAGCCTCCTGCTGCACAGGAATATGCCTCGTGGGACACACACCGGCGGCAGATACCGGTGGAAATTCGCTGGACCCCTGGCGGCACTGTCTCTGGTACTCTGCTTCACGGCAGCAATGGCAGGCTGTTCCTCATCTTCCGCAGCGCCCCAACCACCACAGCAGAGGCTGAGGGTGGCCACGACTACCAGCCTCTACGATACCGGACTCTGGGGATACCTCGAGCCTATGTTCGAGGAGAAATACGACGTCGAACTGGACGTCATGTACGCCGGTACCGGCAAAGCCCTGGAGTACGGTCGCCGGGGTGATGTCCACATCATCACGGTCCACTCCAAAACCCGCGAGCTGGAATTCATCGCCGAAGACTATGGCGAGGAGCGAGTCCCCTTCGCCTATAACTACTTCCTCATCGTCGGTCCGGAGACCGACCCCGCCGGAATCAAGGGACTCACCCCTGAAAAAGCCTTTGAGAAGCTGATGGACACCGGCAGCGCCAGCTTCGTCTCCCGTGGTGACGACTCCGGAACGCACTCCAAGGAAAAGGCAATCTGGGCAGCCGCCGGTCATGATTACGAGGCAGTCCGTGGCGCCGGGTCCTGGTACATCGAAGCGGGTACCGGCATGGGAGCCACCCTGATGATGGCCAGCGAGAAGCAGGCCTACACCCTCACTGATATGGGTACCTTTCTCGCCTATAAGGGCAAACTGGAGCTGGTGCCTATCGTGGACGAGGGTGGAATACTACTCAACGTCTACTCTGCAATTGCCGTAAGTCCGGACATCGTGGGTGAGGTTAACCTCGAAAGGGCCAACAACCTGATAACCTTCCTTACCTCACCGGATATTCAGGACCTCATTGGTAACTATGGTGTCAAAGAGTACGGGATGCAGTTGTTCACCCCCTGTGCCGGCGCCGAGCCTGAATAGCACTGAGTACAAGTTCATAAGGACACCCTGACTGCATGAGGAAGCAGAATCATATGCAACTCGGAATATGACTGAAACGAAATATCCCCAACTGAACGGGGGAAGCCCTTGGAGGCTGAAGCCTATTCGGATAATGTTCCTTTTCCCCTTTTACAGGGGAAAAGGAATTCGGGGATTAAGTTACCTTAGAGAAGACAGAATGAGAGAGGGAGCAGGAAACTGACTGAAATCTGGAACGGTCTGACCAGAGCGGTTGAGCTTATCATCTCCCTCGACCCCGCGGTACTGGCGATAACCGGACGGTCACTGAGGATATCACTGACCTCGACCGTACTTGCCACCCTGATATGCCTGCCGCTGGCCAGCGTGATTCACTTCAACCGCTTCCCCGGCAAACGTGTGCTGGTGAGTATAATCCAGACCTTCTACAGCGTCCCTACCGTCGTTATCGGTCTGATTGTATTTGCTTTGTTCTCTCGCGCCGGTCCTCTGGGAGGACTCAGCCTGCTGTTCACGCCCACCGTTATGGTAATCGGCCAGATGATGCTGATCACACCGATACTGCTCGGTCTGACTATTTCGGCACTGAGAGGGATTGACCAGACCATGCTGGATACCGCCCGGTCTCTGGGAGCTAGCGGTGTTCAGACAGCAATCGTGGTCTTCATGGAAGCCAGGTACGCGGTAGTGGCCGCCGTCATCATGGGGTTCGGTCGGGCAATCTCAGAGGTCGGTATAGCCCTCCTGGTTGGTGGCAATATCGTGGATTTGAGCCGGGTGCTCACCACAGCAATATCACTGGAAACTTCCAAGGGTAATCTGGAGCTGGCATTTGCCCTGGGCATAATCCTGATATTCATTGCCCTGGTAGTGAACGTCGTCCTCAACAGGTTGCAGCAGAGGTGAAGATGTCTCTAATAGAAACCGTTGACCTGTGCCAGAGGCGTGGTGACCGGGATATCCTGAAGAGCATCAACATCAGGATAGAGCGGGGCGAGGTCTTTGCCCTCATCGGCCCGACCGGTTCCGGCAAAACTACACTGCTGCGGCTGCTGGACCTCATTGACACGCCGGACCGCGGGCAGCTCTGCTTCGACGGTACCGATGTTACCGAATCGGACGGACTCCGGCTGGAAGCGCGGCGGCGGATGGCTTTCGTGCTCCAGAAACCGGTGGTATTCAACACCACCGTCTATGATAACATCGCCTATGGCCTGAGATGGAGAGGAATGTCCCGGAGCGACATCCGCATCCGGGTTGACCGTGTCCTGGAGATGGTGGGGCTTACCGCCGACAGAAAACGGAACGCCCGGACACTATCCGGCGGGGAAGTGCAGATGGTG
>DATKWT010000081.1 GCA_035529395.1 Dehalococcoidales bacterium
GTGGACATATTCGTCGAAGTGCCCCGTGTCGACTACGAAAAGCTCACCGACGAGCGACTGGGTGAAGGGTCGAGCGAAGTGCAGGCCCGCGTCGCCACCACACGCCTCCGGCAGCAGGAGCGCTTCCGTGGCACCAGGCTCATCTGCAACGCCGAAATGACAGCCAACGATGTCCGGGAGCACTGCCACGCCGAGGACTCCGCACAGGGCCTGCTCAGGGCTGCCATGCACCAGCTGAACCTCTCTGCCCGGGCCTTTCACCGCATCCTCAAGCTGGCCAGAACCATCGCCGACCTCGAAAACGGCGATATCATCAGGGCACCACACCTTGCCGAAGCCATCCAGTACCGCCCCAGGAGCCTGGTCTAGCAGAGTGGACGGCCGGTAAGCTGACTACCATCTCCGGACTGGAGGCAGCAACGGAGAACGATAATAATACCATCGATATACAAAGTAGGGAGGTAAACAAATGAGTTACGAAGCCATCATTTACGAGAAGGAAGAAGGAATCGCCACCCTGACCTTCAACCGGCCGGAGGCGATGAACGCCGGTAATATGAAGCTCTATGGTGAAATGGGCCAGGCTATGAGGGAAGCCGCCGATGATGACGATGTCAGGGTCCTCATCCTCACCGGTGCCGGTCGCGCCTTTCACGCCGGCGACGACGTCAAACAGATATTCGTCGGCAAAGACAGCGAACAGATGAACACCGACCGATGGAAGGGCTACGTCACCGGCACCGAAGACCACTCCGGTAGCGGCCTCCTGCACCGCAAGCCGACCATCGCCGCCGTCAACGGTCCGGCGGTGGGCATGGGGTTCGACATCGCCCTCGCCTGCGATATCCGCATCGCCTCTGAGAATGCCAGGTTCTCCTACATGTATGTGAGAAGAGGGATACAGGGAACCATCCCCGGACTGGCCATCCTCAAGGAGATAGTGGGGATTTCCCAGGCGCTGGAAATCATGCTTTCCGGCGAGTGGGTGGGTGCCGAGGAAGCACTGAAAATCGGTCTGGTCAGTGAAGTGGTCGCCCCGGAGAGTCTGCTGGACGCGGCCAGGAAGAAGGCCCGCAAGCTGATGAAGGGTGCTCCACTGGCGCAGCAGGCGATAAAGCGGAGTCTCTACAAGTCAATCCTTGACCCCTACAGCCTCAAGGACTACATAACCACCGTAGAGCAGACCCTGTGGCGTAGCGAGGACTTCCGGGAGGGCGCTCAAGCCTTCGTTGAGAAGCGGGAACCGGAGTTCAAGGGCCAGTAGACTATCGCAGGTGCTCCACAATACAGTCTCCCGCATGTCAGAGCCGGCACGGCAGGTCCGGCTTGAGACAGGGTGTTCCATCGCAGACCGGTGCTCTCGTTCAGACAGAAGGGTGACACACCGTTGACATGTCATTCTGAGGGGCGCTCCCTCTGGACTCTCCTTTTTCAGCACCCTGTTGGCGTACCGGACGGGTACAACCACTTGAAAAAAACAGCCAACCCGTCTAATATCATAGGTGTAGGTTACTACGCTTGGTTATCTACATGATTAAATTAAAATAGGGAGGCAAACAGTGAAACTGGAAGATGTTAAGAGCATTGGTGTAGTGGGTGCCGGTGTGATGGGAGGCGGCATTTCTCAATCGGCGATTCTGGCCGGTTACAAGGTCATCTGCCGCGATTTGACGGATGAGATACTGGAACGTACCAGGGACACAATTGCCAATGGCCGCTTCGGTATCAAGGGCGGTGTCGAACGGGGCAAGCAGACCCAGGAGGAAATGGACCAGGCTATGGCCCGGCTGACTCTGACCACCAAAGTCGAAGACCTCAAGGACTGCGACCTCATCATTGAAGCCATTGGCGGGGGCGAAAACGGCCAGCTGGAGAATAAGCCGCTGAAACTGAAGGTCTGGGCTGAACTGGACAAGCTCGTCAAGAAGGAAGCCGCCTTCGCCAGCAACACCTCGGTATTTACCATCGCCGACCTGGCAGTAGCAACGGAACGCAAGGATATCTTCGTCGGTATGCACCTCTTCAGCCCGGCCAATATCATGAAGCTGGTCGAGGTAACCTACACCGCAGACACCTCCGAAGAGACAATCAAGCTGATTGAAGACCTGTCAAAGAGCATGGGCAAAACACCGGTCCGCGTCAAGGATGTACCCGGAGATACCGGCTTCATCGGTAACCGCGTCTTCGGTGCCGCGCGGAGAGAAGCGCAGAAGATAGTCGATGAAGGCATCGCTACTGCGGAAGATGTCGATACCGCCATGATGCTGGGGTTCAACTGGCCGGCGGGGCCAATCGGAATGGGACTGGGTGCACGCTCGGGCTGGAAGAAGTAAGCAAACCGGACAACAACTGCTACAACCCGGGTTTGTTGTCCTGATTGGCTCAGGACGATAAAGGCCTGGTCGCTCGGGATTCAGTTGCCTTTCTGCACCGGTACTGTATGCCGCTCCTGTTACAAGGAACAGGAGCGGCATAGTGGTTTTACATCAGCGAGAGACCGGTGGAAAGCCCCGGGAGCCAAATACCGCCAGTCCTCAGTAACCCGGTGGAGCGTCAGGTAACGGGCTATCCCACCAGCCCCAGTATCCCACCGGTGACGGCTATGACCAGACCGACAGCCATGGCTATCCAGCCACCCGCCTTCAGTGCCCCGGGTTGGGGGCGCCCCGGCCAGTGCTCAATGAATTCTCTGAGGTCGGTACGGGTAGTCAGGGAATCGTAGTATCTCTTCTCTTCCCTTCTACCCCACATCACTAGACCCAGACCGAGGATGACGAATACACCCCCCACCACCAACGGTATCAACCAACCCTGGGAAGCCATACCTTGCTGCACCTCCTGGAGGCTATTCAGGTATAAGCGCTTGCTCCCGGCCCTGCCCTCTACCTCGCCAGGTAAAACGACTTACCCCGTCTCCCCAACTCAGTAAGGACAGGCAACATCTTCACTACTCCAGCAGTACTGTGTTTCTAGGTAATCTCTACCGTGGCACCGGCGGCTTCCAGCTTCTCCTTCATGCTGGCGGCATCCTCTTTGGTCACACCCTCTCTTACTGCCTTAGGAGCGCCCTCTACCAGGTCCTTGGACTCCTTCAGACCCAGGGCTGTCAGTTCACGCACTGCCTTGATGACGTTAATCTTGTTGGCACCGAAGTCCTTGAGGATTACGTTGAACTCTGTCTGCTCTTCTACCTCTGCCGCAGCGTCTGCCTGTCCTGCTCCTGCCGGAACGGCCATGGCCATCGGGGCGGCCGCACTGACGCCAAACTCCTCTTCCAGAGCCTTCACCAGTTCGGATAGTTCAAGGACATTCATCTTCTTGACGGCATTCATGATGTCATCGATAGCTGAGGTCTTTTTCGCTTTAGTTGCCTTGGCAGGTGCTTTGGCCGCCTTGGGTTTCTCTTCAGCCACGACTTCTGTAGCCGCTGCTGCTGTAGCCGTTGCTTCCTGGGCCACTTCTGTTGCCGCTGCTGCTTCTGTAGCCGCTGCTTCCTGGGTCGCTTCTGTCTCTTGTTCAGCCATTCTGTTCTCCCTCTAGCTGTTGGATTCTAGCCTGCAATACTCCCGCGAGTCCTCGCAGTGGGCTGGCCAGGCAGTTCACCAACCCGGAAATGGGGCTCATCATCCCGCCAAGCACTCTTGCCAGCATTACTTCCCTTGACGGCAGGTTAGCAATGCTCATAACCTCTTCTACAGTGAGCACCCTGCCCGGCAGAAAGCCGCTCTTAATACTGACGGTAGTCCCCGCGGTACGAATGTAGTCCGTTAGTGCCTTGCTGACCTCGGTAATGCTGCCATAGCCAAAGGCAATGGCTACCGGCCCTTGAAAGACCTCGGCCAGGTCCGGTTGGCCTGCCCGCTCCGCAGCAAAACGGCTCAGGGTATTCTTCACCACCCGGTAGGCACCGTTTGACTCCTGAATTCTGCGTCGCAATGCGGTTATCTCCGAATTGGACAGGCCCCGGTAGTCCGTCAGGATACCGATACTGCAACCGGAGATTTCCTCCTGCAACTGCTCTATGGCTTGCCTCTTCTTCTCTCTGGACACTTTCCTACTTTCCCACCTTCCTTCCTCTAAGTCCCTGCCACAATGAACGCCCGTTATAAAGAAAGTCCCTGTACCTGCCGCACAAGGACTTTCGCTGGACTAACCCAGTTACTCCGGCTAATCTCCATGACATTATCGTCCGGTTATCAGCCACCTGTTTCCTCGGCAGGCGCACTTCAGAGTCTACTCTGAAGCGTGCTTCAAAGCTCACTTTGAAGCCTGGTTTAAGCCGTCGGCCTTCCGGCCAGAATCGGCACCCACTGTCTCAGGATATTCAGTTTATTATATTATACTACTTTTTCCGCAATTAGTCTCTGGTTCCCCAGATGGAGATTGCACCGGTGAATGAGCCCGGCTGACCGCCCAGATTGTGCGTCATTCCCAGCCTGACATTCTTCACCTGGCGCCTATCGGCCTTTCCCTGGAGCTGCTTGTAGACCTCATATATCATGCGGACACCGCTGGCGCCAATCGGATGCCCGAAGCATTTCAGGCCACCATCGGTGTTTACCTTGGGACCGTCACCACTGAGCTCGAAGAAGCCGTTGTCGATGTCGTTCTTAACCGTACCACGAGGACTAAAACCAACGTCCTCCATAGTAATTGCTTCGGTAATAGAGAAGCAGTCATGAACCTCACAGACGTCAATCTCCTCACGCGGGTTCTTGACGCCTGCCTGCTCATAGGCCATCCGGGAGGAATAAACTGCCTCGTCGAAGTGCGTAAAGTCATAGTAGTCACGCAGACTGCCCTGTTGAGCACCCACACCGAGGCCGAGACCCTTCACCAGGATATAGTCATCACGCATCGTCTTGGCTATCTCCGGCCGCGTAATAATCGCCGCTGCCGAGCCATCACTGACACCACAACAGTCGTACAGCCCGAGCGGGAATGCCTGCATCGGGGCATTGATTGCCTGCTCTTCGGTTATCGCCCTCTGGAAGTGGGCCTTCGGGTTAAGCGAACCGTTGTAATGGTTCTTTACATCAATCTTAGCCAGCATCTGCTTGCCCTCTTCATAGCTCAAGCCGTACTGGTAGAAGTACCGGTTAGCCGCCAGGGCAAACTGCGCCGGAGGCGGGACTCCCGGTGCGGTCTGGGCTGACGGCTGTCCGCCACCACCGGTGAGAAAGCCAACACCGGAATCCTTGAGCTTCTCGACTCCGGCAACCAGAACCAGGTCATAGATGCCTGCGGCCACGGCAAAACAGGCATCCATCATGGCATTTGTGCCGGTAGCACAGAAATTCTCAATCCTCGTAATGGGAATATACTCGGTCTTTATTGCATGTGCCAGTATTTGCCCTGACATCTGGTTCTGAGTACCCAACCACGCAGCCTGGATATCCTCTGATTTAACACCGGCGTCTTCGAATGCCTCACTGGTGGACTCTACCAGCAGGTCCTCGGTACCCATATCCCAGCGCTCGCCGAACTTGGAACAACCCATACCGACTATGGCAACCCTGTCCTTGATACTCTGCATGTATCTGTCCTCCTAAGATATCGGGGTTTATTAATTACTATCTACGCAATACCCTGAAACGCTCCCTAGAACCTCTGGGGCATTGCTTTCCAGAAGTAGTTATGAACACCACCCGAAGAACGGAGTTTACGGAAGGTCATCTCAACCGGTTTTTCACACTGTACATCCTCAACCTCGCGGTCGGTCATAGTAAACATACCCCTGCCACCGCCCTCAAAGTTAATAATTGTGATTGCCAGCGGACTATCGACACCACCTACAAGATAGTCCAGGGAGAAGGTGAATATCTTACCCGGTTTATTGGAGAGACGTACCGTCTGCCACTGGTCCTTGGTATGGCACCGGCTGCATATCCTCTGCGGCGGGTATTGTATCAGGCCGCAGCTAAGGCACTTCGCTCCATGCAGGCGGTCAATCGATTCACGAGCCCGCCAACGGGCCGATGCTGACGGGGGACCGCCTTCCAGTCCCTTTACTGTGGCGCCCCTGACACCGACACTCTTACGTATCCGTTTCTTCTCAAGGTTACCCTTGATTCCGCGTTTGCCGTTGAAATTGGTAATCTGGTCGGTTGTTTCCAGAAGGATAGCATCGGCGCCATCGCCATAGCTGGCAACCAGAATCTTCTGCCCCGGTTTTGCTTCCTCCAGGGCAGCGATAAGCTGCATCAGGGAATAAGCAGCACCGGTATTGCCCATCTGACCGAACAATGGGTCCTGCACCTGGCCAGCGTCCAGACCAAGTTGCCGTGCCATCTCGGCGTGCCGCCTTGGGTTAGGACCATAGAGTACGGCCTTGTCTATGTCTTTGATATCCAGGTTCACTTTCTTGAGCAGACCCTGAATCGCCTCCGGCATGACGGAAAGATATCCGGTCTGCAATACAAAGCGGTCTTCCCATGTCCGCACCGTGCTGTCACCCTCAGCCCGCCAGTTATCCAGCACCTCGTCGGATACCGAGTAGCTATCGATGACCTCAGCGATAACACCCTCGTTTCCAATAAGAAGGGCACCGGCGCCATCGCCGGAGGTCTGGTCGAACTCCGTACCCGGCGTACCCGTCCGGCAGTCGGCCGCCGTAACCATGACCTGCTTCGCTGAGCCGGCCTTAACCGCGTCCACTGCCGACCTCAGGGCCTGCGTGCCGGCCCGTAGAGAGTTAGTGGCGTCATTAGTAGCGATGTCACGGCGCAGGTCAACCACCGCGGCAACCATGGCAGCTCCCTGCTTCTCTATGTAGGGTGAGGTGGTGGTAGCGAAAATAAGACTGTCTACTACCTCACGGTCCCCACCGCTAATGCAGTCCATGCCGGCGGCTACTGCCATGGTTATGCTGTCTTCATCAAAGTTGACCACCGGTTTCTCTATGGGTCTGCCCCACCCCGCTGTGTCTTTCCCCAGTCTGTAGAACGGAATGTAAGCTCCGTACGATGTGATTCCTGCCATCATACCTCCTTGACGTCATATTGACCAAAGGTTATAACCTCTGGTCACGGCCTTTAATTACGGCCAAAAACCACAGCATTCCAACCCCAGAACCCAGGCGAAACGTAGTTTTCAGCTATAAAGAGGGCTGGCCTTGCTCTTAAGTCATGGCCAGCCCTCACAGTAACAAGTCCTTACTGTATCCCGATTATTACCGCATGTCAGACAGGATTAGGCCCCTTCCAGTCCCACGATACCTACGAATATGGCACACCCAGCCGGACCACCACCCAGATTGTGGGTCAACCCCAGCTTGGGGTTACTTATCTGCCGGGAAGGCTGCCCTGGATTAAGCATGGTATCGGCCTTGCCCTGAAGCTGGTTGTACATCTCGTAGAGCATCCGTATTCCACTGGCACCAATGGGATGCCCAAAGCACTTCAGGCCGCCATCAGGCTGTACCGGCAGACCACCATCCAGATCAAAGAAGCCGTCCTCGATATCCCTCAGGACCTTACCCCGCTCGCTGAACTTGAGGTCCTCCATCGTGACCGCCTCAGTGATGGAGAAGCAGTCATGGACCTCGGCCATGCTGATTTGCTCACGCGGGTTGGTAATACCAGCCTCCGTGTAGGCTCTCTCTCCGGCCCGTACCGTAGCTTCAACATGCATGTAGTCGAACTTGGTGTTGAAGTTGCCGTCATTGGGTGCCATGGCAATCTGCAGCGCCTTGACAAACATGGGCGGCTCTTTGCCCTTCCGCATGCTCCTTGCTATTTCCGGTGTCGTGATAATGGCAGCCGCTGCGCCATCGCTGACGCCACAGCAGTCATACAGCCCCAGGGGCCAGGCAATCATCGGCGCATTGAGAATCGCGTCCATACTGACTTCCCTCTGGAAATGCGCCTTCTTGTGCCGGGCACCATTCATATGGCTCTTCCAGGAGACCCGGCCTATCATGTGCTTGCCTTCCTCATAGCTGAGACCATAGTGGTCGAAGTAAGTGGTAGCCAGCATGGCAAACTGCGCCGGCGGTGGACCTGTGGCTCCCGCCGTCATAGCATGACCGGGCCCGGGGGTTGAGCCGTCGGTCAGTCCGCTGAGGCCACTATCCTTGTACTTGTCGGCACCAACAGCCAGCACGATGTCGTAGATACCGGCAGCCACAGCATAGCTGGCATTCCGGAACGCATCTGAAGCCGTGGCACAGGCATTCTCTACTCTGGTAACGGGGATGTACTGCAACCTTAGAGGCTCAGACAATGACATTCCGGTGGAGCCTGTTGCGGTTCCTATCCAGGCAGCCTCGATGTCCTTGGGCCCTATCCCGGCATCTTCAAAGGCCTGATAGGAAGCGTCTACAATCATGTCATGGGCACTGGCATCCCAGCGCTCTCCGAATTTGGTGCACCCCATTCCAACAACAGCAACCCTATCCCTGATACTTCCTGGCATCTTCAAATACCTCCCTGATTATCTATTCTACTGGTAAATATTTTACTCTCTGACCGGCTTGCACTTCCAGAAGTAACTGCTGGAGCCGGGTCCCAACGGTATCTTCCTGAAGGTCATCTCGACAGGCAGACCTACCTTGCACTCTTCGGGGTCACGGTCAACCATGTCAAACAAACCTCTACCGCCCCCCTCGAAGTCAATGACTGCCCGTGTCATCGGCGGATTGATACCTCCACCCAGGAAGTCATGGCTGAAGCTGACTGTTTTACCCATCTTATCGGCAAACCGGTAGGGCTCGAAGTTGTCTTTCGCCTGACACTCGTGACAGATATGGGTGCGCATTGAAGAGCCGCTCATGTAAAGCTGGACTGTGCCGCAATTCAGGCATTTCACGCCGTAGAGAGGCAAGCCGAGCTGCCGTTCTCTCCACTCCGCCGACATGGCTACTCTCATGCCACGACGAACGGCGGTCGGTACCAGGCCCCGCCAGCGCATATACTTTCCGTAGTTGTCAAGCGTCCCCTTAATGGCAAGATGACGCCTGATGGCCCTTCTGTCCTTAATCTTCTCAATTTCATCAGTAGCCTTGAGCACAACAGCGTCACAACCATTGCCCCAACTTACCATCAGGAACCTGTCTCCCGGCTTGGCGTCTTCCAGAGCTGCAATCAGAATCATTGGAGCAAGTGCCGCCCCGGTGTTGCCCATATTGTCAAGCATTGGGTCCTGAACCTGTTCCGGAGCAAAACCCATTGCTCTGGCCAGACTGCCCTGCGCTCTGGCATTGGCGCCATAGATGCAGGCCTTGGTGATATCCTTGGGTGTCAGGTTCAGCTTCCCCAGGACTCCCTTCACCACTTCGACCGGCGTCCTGCTGTAACCGGCATCACGCCCAAAACGGTCCTCCCATGAGCTAACAAATGTGTCGCCATCGATTCTCCAGTTATCGGAAAGGTCGTCAGAATAAGTGTAACTACCCTCGACCTCAACTGCCACCCCTTCATTCCCCACCAGGAAAGCGGCAGCACCATCGCCCGAGGACTGCTCGAACTCTCCACCACATTCCCCAAGACGCATATCAGCCACGGTTACCAGGACACTGTTGAGCGAACCTGCGCTGACTGCCTCTATGGCAGATTGCAGGGCGGAAACCCCTGACCTGAGGCAGTTGCCAAAATCCGTGTTTCGCGCATCCCGGCGGAAGTCAAGGGCAGTGGCCACTATATTCGAGTTCTGCCGCTCGAGATAGGGTGGGGTAGTAGTCGCCATGAATACGGCATCAACCGTCTTCGGGTCAGTGCCTTTAAGACAGTCGATACCCGCAGAGACCGACATGCTAGTCGAGTCCTCATCATAGCCGGCCACTGCCCTCTCACCACGTCCCCCACCACGCCCCCAAGCGGCATTCATCACGCTTCGGGGCATTCGGTAATACGGGATGTATGCTCCATATGATACTATACCTGCCATTGCTCCTCCTTAATAGTGTATTCGCTACCCGGTTACTGGTGGCATACTACTTATCTGGCATACCTATTCTAATACCCGGCACCAAACATATCAACTGGAGGTCAGCGCGAGTGTCGGTCTGAGGTCAAGTCTGATACCTGGCCCCATTGTCGTGGTCAAGAAAGCGGACCTTACATACTGGCCCTTGGCACCACTCGGCTTGGCCTTCATTACCGCCTCCACCACCGCAGACAGGTTACTCATCAGGCTCTCATTATCAAAGCTAACCTTACCCAACGGCACGTGGATAATGGCCGTTCTGTCCAGTTTGAACTCCACCCTGCCCTTGCGGGCATCTTCGATTACGCGCGGCAGGTCCTCGGCCGATACCACCGTCCCGGACTTGGGGTTGGGCATCAGTCCACGTCTGCCCAGAACTCGCCCCAGTTTCCCTACCTTGCTCATCATGTCCGGAGTGGCAATAGCCGTGTCAAACTCCAGCCAGCCGTCCTCAATCTTTTTGGTCAAGTCGTCATCGCCAATGTAATCGGCCCCGGCCTCCTCGGCAATCCGGCTGGCCTCACCCTGGGCAAAGACAAGCACCCGTACCTTCTTCCCCAATCCGCTCGGCAGAAGGGCAACGCCGCGTACCTGCTGGCTGGCGTTGCGGGGGTCGAGCCCCATCCGAAGATGAAGCTCAACCGTTTCATCAAAACCGGCTTTCGCCATCTTCTTGGCGAGGTCCACAGCCTCCTCCGGGGAATAGGCCGTTGTCTTATCCAGGAGCTCAATTGCTTCTCGGTATTTCTTTCCGTGTTTTGTCATTCCTGTTCTATCTCAATCCCCATACTTCGTGCCGTGCCTGCCACAATACGTTCCGCCGCTTCGAGGGAGGTGGCGTTCAGGTCTTTCACCTTAAACTGGGCTATCTCGGTCAACTTCTCGCGGGACAGTGCCGGCATTCCCTCTCGCCCGGCAGCCCCGGACCCTTTCTCCACATCCAGGGCCTTCTTCAGCAGGTCTGTTGTTGGTGGTGTCTTGGTAACAAAGGAATATGACCTGTCTTCAAAGACACTGATATCCACCGGGATGATGGAGCCGGCCTGCGAAGCGGTACGGTCGTTATACTCCTTGCAGAATCCCATGATATTGACCCCGTGCTGGCCCAGCGCCGGGCCAACCGGGGGTGCCGGATTTGCCTTCCCGGCTTCTATCTGTAACTTTATTACGGCAATAATCTTCTTTGCCACTCTACCTCCAATCCCAGAACACTCAGAGCTTCTCCACCTGGAGGAAGTCAAGCTCCACTGGCGTTTCCCGTCCGAAAAGGGAGAGTAACACCTTCACCTTGCCCTTCTCGGTACTTATCTCATCCACTATACCAACGAAATCGGCAAACGGGCCATCCGTCACCCGGACGCTCTGGCCCTGCCGGAAACCAATCTTGACCTGCGGTGTCTCGGACCGCATCTGCTTCAGGATTTGCTCCACCTCATCGTCCAGCAGCGCTACGGGCTTACCGCCACTGCCGACAAAGCCGGTAACCCCGGGCGTATTGCGCACGATGTTCCAGCTCTGGTCTGTCATTGTCATTTCAATGAGAATATAGCCGGGCAATATCTTATTGGCAACGGTACGCCTCTGTCCGCCCCTTATCTCCACCTCTTCCACAGTGGGTATCACTACCTGCGCAATCTCGTCACGGGAATCCATAAACTTAACGCGCTGCTCCAGGTTCTTCTTAACCCGCTCTTCATACCCGGAGTAGGTATGGATTGTATACCAGTCTTTTCCGTTATTACCCACACACAACCTCATTCAGAAAAAGGCTACAGGGGAAACAGCCTTCCCATCCCTTATTGAACAACTTCAGCCGTTCAGGAGAAACCTGGTAACGATTTCGCTCAGGCCCAGGTCAAGCAGCCCGAGCACAATACCAACGCTGACAGCAACCAGAAGGACCAGACCGCTAAGATACATAGCCTCCCGTCTGGTCAACCAGGTCACCTTCTTCATCTCGGCAATAGTATCGTTGATAAATTTGAACCTGGTACCAAAGCGCCTCACGGAATTAACCGGCCCTGTGGCAGGAACGACCGTGCGTTTCGTCGAAGCGCTGACACGCCTGGTATTGGCACGTTTGCTAGATGGCATATCGTTTGCCCTTGAAGGCTACCTCACTTCTCGATGCAGAGTATGAACACGACACCGCGGGCAGTACTTATTCAGCTCCAACCGCTGGGAGTCGTTTCTTCTATTCTTGTTCGTCGTATAGGTCCTCTCCTTGCACTCCGGACAGGCAAGGTGAATGATGACCCTGGCTTCGCTTTTTCTGGCCATTTCTACTCGATAATCCTGGTGAAGGTACCAGCACCCACAGTCCTGCCGCCCTCTCGGATAGCAAAACGCAATCCCGGCTCCAGGGCTACAGGATATATAAGTTTTATCTTCATAGTGATATTGTCACCGGGCATAACCATCTCTACCCCTTCCGGTAGCTCAATGGTGCCGGTAACATCTGTCGTCCGGATATAGAACTGGGGACGGTACCCGTTGAAGAAGGGTGTATGCCTGCCTCCCTCATCCCTGCTCAAGACATAGACTTGGGCATCCGCATACGTATGGGGATGTATCGTACCCGGTTTCGCCAGTACCTGTCCACGCTCTATATCACCCCGGTCAATACCCCTTAGCAGCGCACCGACGGCATCACCCGGTTCCGCTTCGTCCAGTAATTTGTGGAACATCTCCAGACCGGTAACGGTGGTCTTACGGGGCTCATGATGAAGGCCTACAATCTCAACGTCATCACCAACCTTCACTGTTCCCCTTTCCACTCTCCCGGTGGGAACGGTACCACGGCCCTTAATGCTGAATACGTCCTCGATTGACATAAGGAACGGCAGGTCTTTCGGTCTGTCAGGAGTCGGGATATAGTCATCAACGGCATCCATCAGCTTCAGGATGGGACCACACCACTCGCACTCACGCTTACCGCAACCGCACTCCAGCGCCTTGAGGGCACTCACCCTGACTACCGGTATTTCATCACCGGGGAAATTATACTTGGAGAGCAACTCCCGTAGTTCCATCTCGACAAGTTCCAGTAGCTCCTCATCATCCATTACGTCCACCTTATTAAGTGCGACGACGATGCTGGGCACTTCCACCTGGCGGGCCAGCAGGATGTGTTCGCGTGTCTGGGGCATCGGTCCATCGGGAGCACTGACTACCAGTATCGCACCATCCATCTGGGCAGCACCCGTAATCATATTCTTGATGAAGTCTGCATGCCCGGGGCAGTCGATATGAGCATAATGCCGCTTCTCTGTCTCGTACTCGATATGAGCAATGGCAATAGTTAGGCCCCGTGCTTTCTCCTCAGGCGCATTATCAATGCTGTCAAAGGAACGAAAACCGGTCGTTCCGCCACCGGCCGCGGACAGCACCAGCGTTATCGCCGAAGTCAGCGTCGTCTTACCATGATCGACATGGCCAATAGTACCTACGTTGCAGTGCGGCTTGGTCCGTTCAAACTTCTTCTTTGCCATTAAAGACCCCCTTCTTTCGCCAAGCCCACAACCAGATTCGAACTGGTGACCTTACCCTTACCAAGGGTATGCTCTGCCAACTGAGCTATGTGGGCATTCGTCCTATATTTTACAGAGTACAAACTCTATTATACCGAATTATGCAGTCCAGTCCAACTCCAGAGTAAAGCGGTGGTGGAGGGGGCAGGATTCGAACCTGCGTAGCCCTTAGGGCGGCAGATTTACAGTCTGCTCCGATTAACCACTCCGGCACCCCTCCCCGTGCTATACCCATACCCAGCCTGAGGGGGGATTCGAACCCTCGACCTGCTGTTTACAAGACAGCTGCTCTAACCAACTGAGCTACTCAGGCAAGAACATTACTATTTCCGCAACCGGACAAATTGCCAGCGTATTATAGAGATGAACCACCGTATAAGTCAAGTTTGGTAGCGCATACCGGATTCGAACCGGTGATCTCCTCCTTGAGAGGGAGGTGTCCTAACCGCTAGACGAATGCGCCACAAAGTGACCGGTGTGATACTCTCTACTATTAAGTTATTAACCGGACGAACTGGTGACCCACACCGATTCTTTTATAATACAAATTGGCTGGGGACTCAGGAACCATATCGAAGCCTGCCCTGGCAAGCGCCATAACCACCCTGTCACCTGAAAGCCCCCGAGGCAGCTTGCTCACTTAGCGGCAACCTCAAGCTCCACGGTGTCCCTGCCTGCCTCTGTAGGAATGGGAAGCCCATCATCAAGAAGCGCCTCAACATAGGCTTCCATGGCTTCCTTGATGTTCTTCAAGGCTTCTTCCCTGGTTTCACCCTGAGAGACACATCCTCTAAGAACAGGAACATGGGCCATGTAACCCGATTCACGACCCTCTTCAATGATGACTGTGTATTTCATCCTCTCACCGCCAGGCTTCCAGCCTCCCGGCTCGGTTTTCCCCACTACACACCGGAAAGAAGCAGGATCGATTTCAAATAACCTGAAAGTCCCACTCCTAACAAACCAAATTGGCTGGGGAAGTAGGATTCGAACCTACCCACACGGATTCAGAGTCCGCTGTCCTACCGCTAGACTATTCCCCAGCAACCCGAATATTATAGCATACGACTATGTCGCAGGCAACAGGCACGCAGACAAGACCTGTAATTCTGGGCTGCATCACACAGTTGACAGACCCACTGTGACTATCTATGCTAGACTGTGAGTCCAGTTCGCTGGATTCGTATTTCAATTCGCTGGGTTTACGAGCTGAGAAACAGGTGAGATGAGAAAGGAGTCCTGCTCATGGAAAGCCTGGCCGCAGCGCAGCAAGCCCTCGGAATCTCCTTCAACAACCCTCTACTCCTTAAGGAGGCCCTGGTGCATGGCTCCTACACCAATGAGTTTCCGCACCTGGCTCCGGCGACTAACGAAAGGATGGAGTTCCTCGGAGACGCCGTCCTGGGCCTGGTGGTTGCTGCCAAACTCTATACCGATTTCTCCCATTTGAACGAGGGGGAGATGACCAAGCTTCGCGCCGTCCTGGTACGGGGAAATACTCTGGCCCGGGTAGCCAGAGACATCGGGCTCGGCGAATATCTCCTTATGGGGAAGGGAGAGGAAGCAACCGGCGGCCGGACCAAGCCAGCCAACCTTGCCGGAGCACTGGAAGCATTTATCGGAGCTATCTTTCTTGACCAGGGCTACGGCGCCGCCGGGGACTTCGTCCTGAGGCTGCTCGATTCCGAATTGGAAAAGGCGGTCAGCCAGGGCATAGCCACCAGTTCCAAATCAAAACTCCAGGAATTACTCCAGGCGCGGGAGCAGCAGGCACCCACCTACCACGTTATCGAAGCTACCGGACCGGCCCACGAAAGGTGGTTCACGGTTGAAGTAAGGCTGGGCGATACCGTGCTGGGCAAGGGCTCCGGTAAAAGCAAGAAAATCGCCGAAACGGACGCCGCCCATACCATACTGAGGAAACTCCTGGCCAACTTTACAGAATGATAATGCTTTGTTAAACTTAAGTTCAACGCAATCAACTTCTCGGAGCGGGGAGTACCATGGGAAAACGTGACTACAGACGTAGAGAGCCGAAGAAGCAAAAAAAAGAACCCAGGAAGACGTTGACCAGCTCCATTCTGCCTCCTCCCATGACCGTGGATATCATCAAGAAAGCCAAGAAGCACAAGAAGGAAGAAGGGGAAGAGGTAGAATAGGTCAGGTGGCGGGCTATCAACGTCTCCATCAGGCCGGAGAACTCAGGGTTCGTGCGCAGTAGGCCAGGGCCAAACTGGAGCCCTGCTCCCTGTGTCCCCATCAGTGCCGGGTTAACCGTGTTCTACCAGATGGGCTGGCCGGGACGGGAGAGACGGTACGCTTCATCGCCCGGGAAATCTCCACTGATACCTATGTCAACATCATGGCCCATCGGTACGGCCTGCGCCGCCTGGATAAAGACTACTCCCCACTCCATCTTGCCTCCCGGTGAGGTAATATAATGATTGAACCGGTGGCACTTCACGCAATAGTATACGGTCGTGTACAGGGTGTCTACTTTCGTACCTTTGTCGTCAGACGCGGTGCTGAACTGGGTCTGACCGGCTATGCGCGCAACCTGCCCGATGGAACGGTGGAAGTCCGGGCGGAGGGGGAAACGGGACAACTACAGAGATTGCTTGACCGCCTTAAGACCGGGCCACCCGCGGCCAGGGTGGAGAAGGTGGACACCGACTGGTCGGCGAATACCGAAGGCTATACCACCTTCAGGATAAGGTACTAACCTCTACCACCGCAGCCTACCACTCTACCCTGTTGACGATGCTGCCTGCACCTTCAAGTATATTACTCATATGTCGCAGATAGCAGGATATAGCACCCTGTTCTCCCCGGCTTTCCTCGTTCGGGGTCAGAGATACACCTGGCGTCAGTCCCCCACCGGCCTTATCCCGTAGTACCGGTCGTGACTGAGGAGACGAGGCAGCACCTCGATCGACGTGCGGTAGGTGTCCACTCCACGCCACTCACTGAGTTGCCTCCCCAGTTCAATGATGTCAAGGGCCTGGTTACCATTAGCCAGGAAAAGGCGGAACACGCTCTCCATAATCGGTGTCGCACCACTGATGAAACCCGTAGCCCCGGAGCAGCAGTCCTTTATATTGGCGAAGAGCTCGTCATCCGAGAGATTGTCACCCTTCAGTCGCTTCCGGCATTTGGAGCACAGACTGCGTTCCGCCAGGACTGAAAAAGAACGGGCATTCCGCTCAAACCAGTCAAGATCAATAAACCAGCACTCCTCCTGCTCTATACCATTAACTTCGTTATTCACACGTCCTTCCCCTCTCCTATAACCCTAGGTTTCGAATCCAACCTCGGCTATCTTGATAAGGTCAAGATAGTCAGTTCTTAGCCCGAGTACCTCAGAAGCCTCACGGTCTACCTGATAGGGTTCACCCACAAATATCTTGCCACAATCTTCAACGTCGCCCCTGGTGGGGTCGCCCCAGCAGGTGAGTTTCTGCCGTGCCTCTACTATTCCCAGGTCAAAGGGCAGGGTGAAGTAGAGGTCTGTAATCACCCTGTCTATGCCCAGCTCATAAAGAGCATCCCAGCCCCCGGGTGTTTCCCCGTCATACTTCGTATTCGGAAGTAATGTCAGCAGGTTCTGGATGGTGAGGCTGCCTTTCCCATTGATAACCTTCAACGGCGCAACGCTTATCAGGTAGTCACTGGACAGGATGACATTGGGTATCCAGAATGTTGGCACCGCCAGTGCTTTGGGCAGGGGATTATCTACCTCTACCCAGATACAGTCCTTGACATCCAGCATCAGCACCCGGGGGAAATTGTACCCCAGGGCCTGGTATGTCGGGTACACCGGGTTGCCACCGGGCACACCCTCCAGCAGTATTATATCGGCGTCGCTGACTCGCCTGATACCGTCGATAATATCTGACAGCATATCCCGACTGGTAGTTGCCGGGTATGGTACTTGATAACAGGCACTGGGCTTAACCAGGACGCGCCGTGCCCGGGACACCGCCGGCGGTGCCTTGAAAATGAACTCCGAGGCCTCAAATATCAACCCTAGCCTCCTCCGGAAATCCAGATGCTTACTATAGTGCCGGGTCCAGAACTACAATCTCAGTGTTCTCGGGAAGTTCACCGGCCTTAAACTGTGCCTCAGTGGCATCGGCCTTAATAACCGCCTTCTTATCCTGGAGGAAGTCTTCAACGCTACCTATCGGGAAATCACAGCGGTCATTCTTGAAATGCATCGGTATTACCACCCGGGGATTCAGTTTACCATATACCTCCGTAGCTACCCCGGCGTCGATGGTGAAGAAACCGCCTACGGGAATAAGCAACACATCCACCTTCCCGATATCAGCAACCTGCCGGCTGCTGAGAGGGTGTCCCAGGTCACCGAGGTGGCAGACGGTTACACCAGCCACCTCCATGATGAAAATGATGTTGTTGCCACGGTCCTTGCCCTGGTTATCGTCATGGTATGTGGGGATACCCCTGAACTTGATACCCTTGATATCCGTCGGCGCAGGGTCATTCACCACCTGGGGATTGCCGCCAACCGAGGCGACGTTGTTGTGGTCGAAATGGTCATGGCTCACGGTGACAATGTCGGCCGATTCGTTTATCTCGCCATACTTCAGACCGCTGCCGACGATATACGGGTCGGTAATAATCCTTGTTCCGTCGTCCGCCGTAATCAGGAAAGATGCATGTCCCAGCCACTTGACCTTCATATTCCTCAGACCTCCTTATTGTTACTCGACGAGGGAAAGGACAAGGTTCACCAGGGTGCGCACCGGTACACCGGTAGCCCCCTTTACGTAGTAGTTCTTTTGCTTGTCGGTCCTGCTGGTACCGGCAATATCCATATGCACCCAGGGTGTGTCACCGGCAAACTCACCGATGAAGAGCGCCGCGGTAGTGGCTCCCGCATCCCTGCCCCCGGTATTCTTGATATCGGCTACCTCACTCTTGTTCTGCTCCTTGTACTCATCGTACGTGGGCAAGTGCCACATCTTCTCCCCGGCCTCGGTGCCGGCCGCAACCACCCGGTCAATCAACTCCTGTTCATTGCCGAAGACGCCGGTACAGACCGTTCCCAGGGCCACCACACATGCTCCGGTGAGCGTGGCTACATCCACGATTCGCTTTGCCCCCTGCTTCCGGGCGTATCCCAGCGCGTCAGCCAGAACGAGGCGCCCCTCAGCATCCGTGGAGATAATCTCGATGGTCTTGCCCTCCATGGCCGTCAACACGTCCGCAGGCTTGAGCGCATTCCCCCCGGGCAGGTTCTCCGTAGCGGGAATCAGCGCCAGGACATTAACCGCCGGCTTGAGCTGAGCGATAGCCGCCATCGCTCCCATCACCGCGGCACCGCCGGCCATGTCTCCCTTCATATCACCCATGCCATTTGACGGTTTTATAGATATGCCCCCGGAGTCAAAGGTTATTGCCTTACCGGCGAGAGCGATATCGACCTCATCGGAGTTACGTCCCTTATAACGGAGGACGATGAACTTGGGGGGCTGATGGCTTCCCCGGGCCACGCCGAGCAACGCCCCCATCCCCAGCTCCTCCATCTGCTCTTTCTCCAGCACCTCGTACCCCAGACCGTAGGCTTCGGCCACCCGTTTGGCCTCCGTGGCCATGTCCGTGGGCGTCATGTAATTGGCCGGTTCGTTAGCCATATCACGCGCCAGGATAGCTGCACCGGCCATGATTTCACCCTTACGGCAACCTGCGTCCAGCGCAGGGATGTTGGCCTCGCCGGAATCGATTATCGTTAGCTGCTCTATCTCGCCGTGCTCGGCCTCCTTGGTAATATGCCTGCGGAACTGGTAAAGCCCGAGCAGTGCTCCCTCCGCGATTGCCTGCCCGGCTGCTTCGTAACCTATCCCGACGGTCCCTGCCCCTTGAGCAACCGTGACGATGCTCTTCACGCCCTTACCTCTCAGCATCCGACAGCTCTCACCGACCGCTCCCCGGACCTTATCCCGGTCCAGCTCTGTCTCCTTACCAAGACCAACAACCACCACCCTGGCGGCAGGCAGATTGCCCAGGCTGTGGACCAGGGTATTCTCGCCGGGCTTACCCTTAATCTCACCCTGCGAAATCAACTGAGAGATAGCCCCATCCAGGGCCCTGTCGATAGCACCAATTTCACCATCAAGGTTCTCCGTGCCTTCAAACAGGTTCACAACGATGGCATCAGCCTCGATGCTGCTGATGTCCCCGACACTAACTGAAATCTCCACGGTATCTCTCCTTTTATCTGCGGGCACTTACATTCCGGCCACCCAGCCAACACCGAGCTCTTCCAGCTTGGCGCTGGTTGGTTTACCCTCGCTGTCCCAGCCCACCATTCCGTAGTAGGTCTCTACCGCCCTGGCCAGCTCATCCTCATTGATGGCAACTCCCTGGAGCGGGCCGGACTCGAAAGCTGTGAGAAAACGCTTCGGCAGGAAATCGTCCGCCTTGGTTTTGCCTTCTCGCATGTTGAACGCTCGTGCCATGGTAATACACCTCTCCCCGAGCTTCATCAACTCCCAGAGGTTGGTGTTCCAGCCGGTGATACCGTTTATCAAATCAGTCATCCTGTCCGAGGCAATCGGGACGAACTGGCAGAACACCAGGCAGTTGAGCGCGTGCTGCCAGAGACTGCCGTAGAGCTGCATTCGCACCTTGCCAGCGCTCAGGTCCTGGGAAGGTAGAGGCTCAAGTATACCCATCGCTTTTGGGCCGCTCCCGATACGCATCACGTAGCCGGTATCATGGATGTTGTGGCAGTGGTCGGCACCGGTGGGTGAGATAGTATAGCCCAGCCCGAGTCCGGCCTTGCAGCGGGGCTCGTGCATCGGTAACTCCTGCCCCTTGACCTGCATAGCGAACTCCTCGGCACCCTTTCCGATTGCCGCCGCGGCACGGGCACTCCCATCAGCCAGTACGTTGCCGATACCTTCCCGACGGGCAATCAACTCTATCATCTCCAGCATTGCATCGGCATTGCCGAAGTTAAGCTTCACCCCGCCGGTATCCTTCTCCGTCAGGATACCCTTCTCGAAGCACTCCATGGCAAAGGCAATAGTGACGCCGGTGGAGATAGTATCCAGTCCGTAGGCACCACATTGCTGGTTACCACGGGCAACCGCTTCCAGGTTATCCACGCCACAGCTCGAACCCAGGGACCCCAGGGTCTCATACTCCGGTCCGCCGTAGACGGGGTCGACATCATACGTATCTTTGACACCCACGTGGGGCTTACAGCGAATCGGGCAGGCAAAGCACCCGCCTCGTTTCACCAGAATCTGCTCATTCAGCGCCTGGGCATTGAGCTTGTCCGCACCCTCGAAGTGGCCATACCGGAAGTTCTTTGTGGGCAGGTTCCCCATCGCATTAAACGCGGACACACCGCCGGCGGTACCGTTCTGACTGAAGTTGACCGCCATACGGTTGGTCTTGAGGTCATCCCGCAGCCACTTTGCCAGGGAGTTGACCGCTTTCTCATCCGCCAGTTCCACCTTCTGATGCCCGCGTACGGCAATGGCCCTCAGGTTCTTGGAACCCATCACTGCACCCATACCGGAACGGCCGGCAGCATGGTTGATATCATTGACCACACAGGCATAGCGCACCTGGTTCTCCCCGGCAGGTCCTATCTGGGCAATACGAATCGTGGTGCTGCCCAGCTCTTTCTGGATACGTTTCTGGACCTCGAGGGTGGTCTTGCCCCAGAGATGGCCAGCATCCCTTATCTCCACCCTGTCGTCATCAATCCAGAGATAGACCGGCTTCTCCGACTTGCCTTCAACCACTATTGCGTCCCAGCCGGCATGTCTCAACTCCGCCCCCCAGAATCCACCAACCTCGGCCTGACCGTAGCCACCATTGAGCGGTGATTTGGCACCGACACTGTTCCGGCCACCGCCCGCTATCGGTACCCCCGTGACGGGTCCGGCGGCAAAAACCAGCCTGTTGTCCGGACTGAGGGCATCCACGCCAGCGCCTACCTCTTTGAGGAGATAGTAGCTGATGAAGCCACTGCCTCCGAAATAGCGCCGGTAGAAGTCTTCTTCGTTTTCATCAGCCGAAATCGTTCCACTGGACAGATTCACCCGCAGCGTTTTCCCAAAATACCCCAAGCCCATACTTACGAAACCTCCTGCTTACTCAAATCAGATAAGACCAACGGCAAGGCATGAGTATTACTGCCCCGGCCCTCACCGCAGTGGGAACTGCTTGATTTCTCTCACAACCTTGTCAATAACAGGCGCTATATCCCGCGAAGTGTCAACTACGTAATGATTGCGACTTATTCTCTCTACCGATGACCTCATTTGACAGTACACCGACCAGTCGGCGTCGGAATTGTCCTCCGGGTCTCCCGCCCGGCCCTCCAGCCTCTGTCGCACTACCTCCGGCGGTGCCTCCACCAGTACCATCACGAGCCTGGCATTGATACGGTCAGCAATGCTGTAGAGGCGCTCGCGGAACCTTTCGGAGAGATTCGTCGCGTCCAGTATCAGTGAAATCCCATCCTTCAGAAGTTTTTCGATAAGAAGGTGAATTGTTTGGAATAGCTGTGAACTTTCTCCGGCACTATGGCTGGGCAGTGAGAAGAGGGCCTTCCGCAAGGCATCGCTTTCCAGAATAAGCAAGGACACACGCTCCGCCAGCCTTCTACTGAAAAAAGACTTCCCCGTACCAGGTAGTCCGCTGACGACAATCAGGACCGGTTCTGCCACTGGCTCGGGAAGCCCCCTCAGACCCTCACGCAACCGCTGGACGTCCGAGACAAGCCGGGTGCTTTCCACAATCTTCATTATAGTGGCTTTTTGCCGGTTTGACTAGATGGCAGGAGAAAATAGTCCGAAGCCCGCCGGGTCTACCCCTCGTGGTAGAAGGCTACTCCCAGCGTCCCGGTACCGCAGGAATAGCCCATCAGGGGGCTGAACTCGGTAACCCACAGCTCGGCGCAGCAGAACTCGGACGCAATCCGCTCCCTGAGTTCTTCCGCTTCTTCGGGAGCATAGGCATGCATCACGGCAATATGTGCCGGTCCCGTGCCCAGTTCTCTCCTCATCGTCTTGAGGAGACGCTCCACTCCACTCTTCCGGCTTCTGGCTACCCCGAGGAAGCGTAGAACTCCAGGCGGAGACATGGTGAGTATCGGTTTGACATTGAGTGCCGAACCCACCTGCGAGGCAACCTTTGGTATCCGCCCGGAACGGTAGACGTGACGAATTGTATCCAGAAAGACGAGAAACCTGACCCTTTTCATCATATCTCTGGCCGCTGCGGTTACCTCAGCCAGACTTCCCCCTTCGGTAGCCGCCCGTGCCGCGGCAAGCGCAATAAAGCCTTCCGCGGCGGTGCAATTCAGGGAGTCCAGCACCTCTATCGAGACCCCCGGTAGCTCCTCCTTCACCATCTCACGAGCGTCCAGAGCGGCATTGTATACTGCGCTGAGTCTGGATGAGACCGTGATACAGAGGATACCCTCTGCCTGCTCGCTCACCTTCCGGTAAGTCTCAATGACATCCCCGGGAGAGATAGAGGAGGTCTTGAATGATTCCGGGTCCTGGAGGAACAGCTCGTAGGCTTCGGAAGGGGTGACATCCACCCAATCACGATATAGTTTGCCACCGTGGTAGAAGTTCAGGGGCATTACCGTTATCCCGTGCTCTTCTACCTGCCCTTTAGTTAAGCAGGCTATGCTGTCGACAACGACAGCTACCTTTCGCAAGGCATACCTCCACGAGATGGCGGTCTAGGTCGCCGCCGGATGGCCACCGTGTCTCAGTCTGTGGTCCAGGAAGGCCGGAACTAACAGAAAGACCAGCAGCAGTAAAATCAATGCGAGAAAGATGGGGAAACCGACCCTGCTACCGGCAAAGGCAACGGTTGCCAGTGTTAATACGCCGGATATCCCCAGTGCCACTACCTTCAATCGGCGCTGCCTCAGTCGAATGAATACGACTGCCGAAATTGCCAGCACCAGGAAACTCATGACAATCCAGGGAGCAAAGTCATTGAGCCGCCCGAGGTTGAGCCCGGTGAACTTGTTCTCCTGCTGCGCCGCCAGAAACCACCCGACAAAGCTCGGCACCGGCAGCAGCATCAGAGCACTGTACAGCCAGTCCCGCTTGATACTCTTGATTGTGATGTAACACAGTAACCACACGACCAGCGGAACGTAGGCGAGGAGCGTGGCCCAGGCCCATCCCGTGGGCAGGTAGAGCAGGAGCAGACCGGCGGCGACCACCGGCAGCAGGGCGTACCCCAGCCAGGGGAAAAGCCAGCCCGGCTTCCCGCGGCACCAGCCGTAGACGGCAGTGGCTATCACCAAGCCTATCAGGACCGGAAGCCAGCCGATGCCCCACCACTTGAGGGCAAATAACGCGGCAAAAAGAAGGTGAGGCAGCGAAGCCAGCAACGCCTGTCTCCAGGTACCCTGGCTGTGCACTTCATATATCTGGCGCGCCACTATCCTGGCCGAGCCAAGCACCCCGACGCACTCTTTGGCCGCTTCCTCATCGGACAGACCGGCTTCCCTCATCTCCTGGAGCCTGTCCTCGGCATGCATTTCCAACTCGGTTAAAACCTCTTCTTCGGCGGTTGGGTCAATCCTGAGGTTCTCCCGAATGTCCTTCAGATAGCGGTCCAGCTCTGTCGCCAATTCCCCACCTCACCTCACGGTGTAGTCGGCTTAAAGACCAGGTTCATCGCCGTGAAGAAGTCCTGCCACTCTACCGTCTTTTCCACCAGGGTAGCACGGCCTTTCTCCGTAATATGATAGTACCGCCGCTGCCGACCACCGGAAAAAGGCTGCCACCTGCCTGTGACCAGACCCGCCTTTTCCAGCCGATGCAGGGCCGGATAGAGCGTGCCTTCCTTGAACTTGAAGTAGCCCTGGCTCCTGCCCTCGAGTTCCTTCATTATCTGGTAACCGTACATCGGCTGCTGGCTTATCAGGCATAACAGCAGGGAGTTGATATTGCCCTTCATCCGGTCCTTCCTGCCTGCCATCTATGTCACCTCACGCAAGTAGTATCCGCAATACCTAGAACAGCTAGGTATTTATAGCATAAAGGGAAGACCTTGTCAATAGAATCTTGCGGGGTCCGAAAGGTGAAGAATATCAGAAGGACCAGCACCCACAATGAAGAGAATCAGTTTCTCCACATCGGGTAGCTGGTCCCATCGGTTCGGAAGGAGACCGTTGCCTGCCGGTTACGCCTGCGCCTCATCCCGGCTACGCCGGGGCTTCATCCTCGAGCACCACCCTGGCATCCACCGCCACGGCACCGTCACTGTAAGCAAAGACGGGGTTCAGGTCCAGCTCCTTGATGTCCGGGGTCTTCTCGACGTAATCAGAGACCTTGAGTATCAGGTTCTCAAGATTACCCACATCCACTGCTTCCGAGCCCCGGTAACCTTCAAGAATAGGATAGCCCTTGATATCCCGAATCATCTCGGCAGCGTCCCGCTTAACGAGAGGCACAATCCGGAAGGAAACATCTTTCAGGATTTCCACCAGAATGCCACCAAGACCGAACATCAGCACCGGGCCGAACTGGGCATCCTTTGACATGCCGACAATCACCTCGACCCCGGGGCGGGCCATCTTCTGCACCGATACTCCCTGGATTTTAGCATCCGGAAAGGCCTTGCCGATAGCGGCTATGATATTATCGTAGGCTTCACCCACCTGCTCTGCTGTCTCCAGGCCCAACTCAACCCCGCCGGCATCACTCTTGTGCACCACATCAGACGAGGCTATCTTCAGTACCACCGGGAAACCGAGCTCTCCGCTGATGGAAATCGATTCTTCCCGTGAAGATGCCAGCCTGGTATCAACAACACTTATCCCGGCCTGCTTGAGCAGGTCCTTGGCCTCTACCTCGGTTAGCAGGGTTCTGCCCTCACTCCTCGCGCGGTCTATAATATCTTGCCCAGTCATAGAAGCTACCCTCCGAATCAACATTCAACTTGATTAGTCTAGCAAATAATAGCACCTTTTGCCAAGTAGCTGCAACGTACTCGATGCAACACTCATGTGACCACCGACTGTTCACCGACGGAATCAGGCACGCGTTCGAACCGGACCCGGAGTACCTCCCGGGTGTTTTCGGTAACCCTGGCCCGGTCATCTATGCGCCATCCGACAACCCACAGTATATCGTCCCCTGAACAGACCACCGGCACCCGCGGTCGCCAGGCGCGCGGAACACGGGCGTCAATCATAAACTCGCCCAGCTTCTTGGTCTCACTCATACCCAGCGGCCGGAACCGATCACCCGGTCGGCGTGTGCGGACCAGTATCCGCTGCCCAATTCTGTCAGCATCGAGATGGGCGGTAAACCCGTCTTCTTCACCCACCACCTGCCCCGGCCCGGACATGACCGTTTCTACACGCCAGCCGGGGGTTATGGTGACACCGGGCACCTTCAGGACGAATTCCCCACACGGTTCCGGGTACGGGCACAACGCCGAGGGGTCGGCTCCCAGCAGGTACCGGTCATACTCGATGGTGAAGAACAGGCCTCCCGGCAAGCTGAGGCGTCTTCCCGCCGGCAACGTGAGGGCCGCCAGCATCTCCTCGATATGGCGTGCCTCGATGTCCATGGGACTGCCCAGTAGCTCCTCCATAGCCCGGCGGAGCAGGTTGCGTTGCAGGCCGGAAGGCAACTCCAGAAAGCCTGCTCTGTCAATGATTACGGTATCTGCCTGCCGCCGGACAACTGCTTCCCAGAGCCTGGCGGTCTCCCTGTCCAGTACACCAAGGTCATCTCCGGCTATCCGGGCAGTGCGTACCAGGGCCTTGACTATCTGCGGGTTATACTCCTGCAAAAGTGGCAGGAGATGGTGACGAAGCCTGTTTCTCAGGGGTGACAGACTGAAGTTGGACACATCGACCCGGGGACGCATACGGCACTGGCGACAGTACTCTAAGGTATCCTTGCGGGTGACCTCCAGCAGCGGTCGTACCACCGTGATGCCGTCTGTGCTCGCCCGCCAGCCGGCGACCGGCTGTAACCCACGCAGCCCGGTGGTCCCTGTCCCCCGGATAATGTGCATCAGTACGGTCTCGGCATGGTCATCCGTTGTGTGTCCTACCGCTACCCGGTCGGCATTAATAGACACAGCTACCTTCGCGAGGAAGGCGTAGCGCACTTCGCGGGCTGCCTCTTCCAATGTGACATCCCGCTCCGCGTGATATGCCCTGACGTCACATTCCTCGATGGTAGCCGTAATACCCAGACGCCGTGCCATTCCGGCAACGTACACGGCATCGCCCCGGGACTCGGCACCGCGCAACCGGTGGTCAAGATGGGCCACGTGAAGTTCCGCCTGTAGCTCCCCCCTCAGCCTGTTCAGGACGTGAAGGAGACATACCGAGTCCGCCCCCCCGGACACCGCCACCACCAGCGGAGCATGGGGAGACACCTGGTGATGGGCACGGATAAAGCCCAGCACTCTCTGCTCTAAGGATTTCTCGAATTCCCGTCTCGTGACCATCGAACTATACTTCGGAAGGCAGACTTGCCCCGCATTCTGCATAGCGGAATGCGGCCTTATCGCATTCTGATGCGACTTTATCTTTTGGCACCGGGTCTTGTGCCAGCGTCCAGGACGAGTTTGGTACGCCTTATCGCACGGGGATGGTCGGTAAAACCCAGGGCAGCAGCGACCTGCTCCGGTCTCCCCGAACCATTACTGTCACAGCGCAGCCTCATACCGATGGTGTAGCCCCCGCGTTCCGGTCCCACCAGCCATATATCGTCTATCAGTACCCGGAGGTCATAATCGCGCCGCCCGGTATCCCGGTAGTGATGCCAGGGCAACTGCTCCAGCGCCAGAATATGGGATATTGTTGTCTCAATCTCCGCGGCACCCTTCTCCGTCTCGATATCGACCTCGTACGCGGCAAAACGCACCTGTGACTGGAGAGAAGGGACGCTCGGGGCTATCGGATAGACGCTGCCTATTTCCATGCCTGCCGGCAGCTGCCTGCCAGCGGCGGCGGAAAACCAGTGTGGTGAGACCTGGTTTGCCACCGTGACATCCATCAATTCCACTTCGCTGGTAATTCCCACGGAAAGCGGCGCGGCCAGGGATATCCGGGGGTGAGGGCTGAACCCCTCGGAGTAAGCCAGCCTGATTTGTGCGCGTCGAAGCGCCCTCTCCCACAATCTGATGATGTCCAGGTGAGAGATATACTTGAGCGCCTCTCCCCGGCTGAAGCTAATCCGTAGTCGCTGCATATCCCCCTCTGGTCAAGACAATCTTCTCAATCTTGACCCCCCGCATCTCGGATACTACCAGTTTCATATCTTTGTATACAATCTGTTCATTCGGCCTGGGAATACGTCTTAAAAGATTGAGCACGAATCCGGCTACCGTTTCGTACTCACCTTCAGGCAATTCCAGGCCCATCTCCTCGTTAGCTTCCTCGATACGCATCCCGCCGTCAATCTCAAAGGTATAGGCATTAATGGCCTCATAGTCCTTTTCTACCGTCGTCAGTTCGTCACCGACCTCGCCAACAATCTCCTCGACCAGCCGGCTGAGCATGACAATACCTGCCGTACCGCCAAACTCGTCGACAACCACCGCCATACGGAAGTTGCTGTCCCGCATCTCGTTAAACAACTCGCTGATGAGCTTGGTCTCCGGGGTGAAGTATGCCGGGCGAAGGAGCTCGTCAATCGGGCTCTGCTGGTTAATAGCCTCCTTCGCCTGTGCCATCAGTGCGTCCTTGATAGCCAGAATACCGGCGACATTATCCATATTCTCATTGAATACCGGGAAACGCGACCTCGGGAACTGAGCGTAGAGGGCAAGGAACTCAGCCACTGTGGAGCCCTGCTCTATTGCCACCACCTCGGGCCGTGGCACCATGACCTCACGCACCCGCCGGTCCCCGAAGTCGAATACCTTGTGCAGCATCCTGGCCTCGGAGTCCTCCACCGTCCCCTCCCGGTGTCCCACCGTAATCATGTTGCGGATTTCCTCCTCGCTGGCCAGGGACCTCGGTACCGGTGTTCCACCCAGCATCTTACTCAGGCCGGAGGCAATCCAGCTTAACACTACCACGAATGGAAGCAGTACCCAGAGGAGCCATTCTATCGGCCGGGCGAAGAGTATGGCCAGCCGCTCGGTATAACGG
>DATKWT010000082.1 GCA_035529395.1 Dehalococcoidales bacterium
GGTCGTTCTCACTGTCTCTCTCACCTCGGTTCTCTCCATGATATGCCCTACCCATAGCTGTCAGGATAGGGTTCGCCTTACATCTGGCGAACAGTGCTACCTGCTCTGCGATTGTCACCAACGCTGTTCCTCCCTCAGGGCCACAGACAGGCCATGTCAGAGCAGAGTGCCGCGCAGCCATCCCCGTTCACCATTGTCTTCAACTCCGCCCGGTTGGGTCCTCTGACACACATTGTACGGCAGAGATTCGGGCCAGTGCAATGGATAATGGTTGAAGTTTCAACAGAAAACCCTAAGACTATCATTAGAATTCCTGAACTGGGCCTCTCTGGATTGGTGAAGGCAGAAACTCACGCCTGCCCCTGGTGGTGTGGTGGTTGATCTCATTCCCTCTGCCTCAGTACTTTCTGGAGAGTGTCAGCTATCATCCAGAACAGGGGGACCCCGACTCGCCTCAGCAGACTCATAGGTCCACTGTACGGCTGCGGGCACAAGCGATGGTATGGCGATACCCGTCTGCCATTGCAGAGAAGGAAGAACCAACTCCAGCCTGTCTCGGATGCCAACCCACAGCAGGACGGGCTTCCCGAAGATAAGCCTGAGGGTACTCACCTTTGGCACGCGCCGTACCTCAGAGATTCTGCTAAGCGGCGAGGCAACGACAAGCCCCCGAAGCACGCCTGAAATCAAGAAGAGACAGAGCAGATTGCTGCCGAGGAGCTGCGGCAGCCTTGGCACCAGGTAGCCTCCCATCAGGGCACCGAGGCACATGGCAACGCCGTTGACGGCATTGAAGATGGCTATGCTCTGCGTCCGGCTCTCCCGCGGGGAGGCATCGTACAGGAAGTTGCTGCTGGCCAGGTTGAAGCCGGACCAGGCGAACCCTGACAGTATCTGGATGGGAATAAGGTAGTACACCTGCCTGCTCACCAGCCAGAGCAAAGGGACAAAAGGGATGAGGCAGGAGGTGATTCTCATAATCCTGGCATTGCCGGCCCTGTCTGCCCGCTTGCCCCAGACAGCCAGGAAGACGATGGTGGCAAGGACGGACGTGGCGTTGATAGAAATGTAGGTAAGATAGTCGAACCCCAGTTCACGGAGCATATAGACGGCGAAGAAGGGGCCACACATGCAGGTAGCGAAATTCACCAGCGACACGTACGCCGTGAACCGGCCCAGATTCGAAGACCACATCTTCTTCATTGTGCTCCGCAGAGTAATACGGTCCGCAGTTTTCCTGACCAATACAGGTTCATGCATTCTAGGTTCATTCATTCTATAGAGGAAGCACCATGAGGCCAGTCGAAACACGACAGCACCGGCGAAGATTGCGGAAAAACCGAGAAACGGCCTTCCGGTAGTCCATTGCAGGATGCCGCCGGCCGCGAAGGAGACGAAAAGCAGCACGAAATCGCACACTCTGCCTCTCAGGCTGAAATATTGACCCCTGGCGTTCTCAGGGACCAGGTCAGCCATCATGCTGCCCCAGGCAGGATTGGCCAGAGAGCCGAACACGGTAGTGAGCGTCATAAATCCAATCAGCCACCACACCTTGTTTCCCGGGAATACGTCGGGGATGAGCAGGACTGGTATCCACATCAAGGCATGCATCAGGACTACCGCCAGGATGAAGCGCTTGCGGCTCCCGGCCCTCTCGGTCAAACGGGGGGCTAGGAGTTGCGACAGTGCCATGAACAGGCTGGGGATGCTGGATAGCAGCCCGATTTGGCCGGTAGTAGCCTTGAGTGCCAGGGCAAAGGGTACAACGTAACTCTGGGTCATCCCGAGCATAGCTGAAGAGCAGGCACCATCCAGTATGCTGTTCTTCAGTGTTCGTCTTACGATGTTCTGTTGTAGACTGATACTCTTCATTTACCTGGCTATCGTTCACCTAAATAATACGGAAGAGTTGTGCTAGGCTCTTGGCCAACTCTCCCGTTCCTGGTGCAGGGGTTACAGAATGACAGTCGTGTCACCCTGCTTTCATCTGGGCCTCTGTCCTCGGTGGCGGGCGTTTATCTCCTCTTCATGTGCAGGGGTATCCTTCGATCGGCTACATAAGCCTCGCCCTCTCTATCAATGTATCCCTCAAAGAGCAGCATGTTCGGGTGTTTCTCCAGGTCTGACAGGCCTGCTATTGCCACGTTCTGCTGCTGCGCTATCAATGGACTGTAGATGCGGAAACGTCTCACCTGCTTGCCATTGACCGTGCTATCATAATCGAAGCAACGCAGCGTCTCCAGGTGTTCCGCCAGCAGTCCAAACCTGCGCATCATGCAGTCACGTACTGGCCGTGGCAGTCTCCTGGGGCTACCAGTGTGGTGAGGGTAGAGGTGCATCACGCTGCCTCCTGTCTTGTCGTAGGACCACCGGGGTTGTTTGCCAGGCGAGTGTGGTCGAACAGGAGTCGCCTCTGCCTCCAATCGAGCGTGCTGAGCAGTGCTAGCATCCCCTGCACGTCCTCATCGGAAGTCAGCGAGTACACCGGCGACCCGTTGTGGCATTGGACATCCACCAGCCCATTCTGAACCATATTTCCTAGTGCTCTTTCTATTTCTGACTTAGAGCACTCTGTTGCACAAAGGATAGCAAGCCTGTTGAACCGAGCATGGGTATGCAGGGCCCAGAACAAGAGAAGCTCCCGTTTGGCGCGAGTATCGCCGTACCTGTTCACAAATGCACCCAGATTGGTTGTCGTCTGCAAATCAAGTACGGTCATCTCTTCCCCCACACAAGATGGCGAGCGCGTCTGAGTCATAAACTTGCAACTGTTACGCGACATATGGTATAAGACAGCACGGGGATGTTACACAGATTATGTATCATGGCTATGTAGTGCTGATACCTCACTCATGAACAATGTATCATGTATCATGACTCATGTCAATAGGATTCCTAGTACCTTTGGCGTTGTTTTGGGAGTACTTTAGACGGAGGTCTTTGATTATGCCGGAATGGGCTTTCCTGACGAATCATGCCCTCGTTCTCAGCTATCTGGCAAAGCATCCCAGCATCACAGCGAGAGAGATGTCTATGGACATCGGCATCACGGAAAGGGCAATCCGCAAGATTATTGCTGACCTGGATGATGCTGGCTACATCAGAAAGAGGAAGGTTGGCCGGGGAATGCGGTACAGAATAGACCCGGACCTGCCAATGCGCAGTGATGCCCATGAGGATATTGGTGTTGGTGCTTTCCTGGAAGCCCTGGGGTGGAAGAGGAGGCGGCGACGGCCACGGACTGCCAATAGCAGTGGCGATGTCAAGACGTCCAAGCCTGACTGAGCAGGCACAAACCTCTGTTCTCAGCTTTGATTCGCCAACTGACTGCACAGAAGACTGCATTGGTTACTAAGTTGCTTGTAAAGGCCCAGGAGTCTCTGACTAACTCGTTCCGATCCCTCAGCAAGGCTCGTCCGTGTATCGAAAGTCGACGGACCAGGGAGTCATCAGGAATGTGCTACGTGTTTGAAGCTGCTCCGAACATGAAGAGGTACTTGGCATTGAGGTCCTATTGCACTATCCTCCAGACGGATTAGCCAGGGAGTACGGAGACCCACATGGCACGAGGAACTACTCCACCTCTAGCGATCTGCTATCCTTGTAGCTGGGAAAGCACTGCGAAGACGTCTGGAAACAGAGCATGCACCCTGGAGACGCACAATCCTGACATTATCGAACTCGGGAGCAAAGGCCTTACCGCGATCGAGTCATTCATTATGGGCGGTGTAGCGGAAAGAGTAGCCAGATATGCCGACTGCTCGGTGCTGATCGGCAGGACTCCAGGATAGACGCCACTACGTTGGGGTCGGGGTATTGAGAGGAGCGAACAGTCGTCCAGGTGGACTCATCTGCAATCACTGTCCTGGTGATGGCGTTTCAGGATACAGGACCCTTCTGACCTCGGTGGCGGCTTCCGGCCCAACCGCCTCTGCGGCTGCCAGAGCGCCTTCAGCAGCCAGTGCTGCAGCCTCTTCTTCCTCAACATCGGCTGCTCGCGCCGCATCCCTGGCACTGTCAACCGCCTGCATGGCGGTCTGGCCAATATCTTTTCCTGCCTCGGCAGCACCCTGGACAAGCCCGTATCCAAGCCCTCGGAAAGTGTCCTGAGGGTCTACATGAGCGCGACTGAGAGCCCGTACGATACCTGCAACCGCCGGGTGGATCAATCGTTCCGTGTTTCTCACGGATGCCTCGCCGACAGCGTGGAGCACACCACGCGCCGCCTGCCGGGCTATTTCAGTACCTTGAGCCGAGGTAGCCTCTCCAGGCTTAACTACGTGTGTCAGTGTGTCTTCCACTGCCCTGGCAATGCCCGTTGCCGCTCTGCGGGCTTTCGCGCCGGCCAGGGTCGCCATCCTGGTGATATCGGCTAGCTGGTAGGCGGTTACGCCCAGCGCCACGTCAACGCCGGGGATATGTCTCAGATAGCCGAGGGGGAACCTGCCGACGAAGCGTAGGCCTGGTACCGAGCTCACGGCATGGAAGGTCTCGCCTGCCTGTGTCATCAATTCACCCAACACGACCTCCCGGCTAACTTCGCCCTCTTCACGGAGGGCGGCCAGAATAGTGAGTGTGACCAGACCGATGAGGAAAGCCAGGGCGAACAGGAAATCGAAGCCCGTCATATTCACGATCCCCAGTTGGATAGACTGCGCAGGGTCAATCCAGGTGAAGTCCAGGGCCACTGCCCGTACCCTGAAGAAGTCAGCGAAGAGACCGCCAACCAGAGGCCCCAGCCCGGCACCCAGACTCGATGCCAGGGAGGCCCCAGCCAGATACGGCGTTGACTGACCCTGGGGAGCAAGCTTCAGGCCTATGGTGCCCACGGTCAATGTGACTCCGGCGGCAGCCACCCCGGCGAAGATATGTAGTATCACCAGCAGAGGGATGGTGAGGGAGTACTGCTCCGGCATGGTAGTAAACGTCCATCCCAGGATAACCAGAAGGTAGAGTGAGACACACAGGGACAGAACCGCCTTACTGCCAAAGCGGTCGGCGAGGGGTCCCCACACACGGAGGAACAGTATGTTAAAAAGCTGACTGAGTACGCCGAGTGCGATAACCACTGTGAGAGACAATCCAAGCCGCTGCAGCATGTAGACGGCAAAGAACGGGATCGCCAGGTTGGAAGCGAAACCCCAGAAGAAGAGAAAACTCATCAGCTTTCTGAAGTTCCCGTCCCGAAGTGGTATGCCCAGCGTTTTCAGCAGGGAGGGCTGGGGGCCCGTTACCGACTGCATCAATGGCTCCGGCATGAATGACATGAAGATGGGGCTTGCCATCCCGAGGAAGAGAGCACCAAAGAGAAGCACATAGGTGTAGCCAAGCACGGCGCTCTCGCTCGAGGCCTGCCCTCGCCAGTAGTCCACAAAGAAGGCGGCACCAAGCCCGAAGACCACAGCCACTACCGTGGACAGGGCAAGGCGTCTGGAATAGAAGCGTCCCAGAATGTGCTGGGGTACCAGGTCACGAACCCATCCGTTCCAGGCGCAACTGGTCACGGCGGAAACCGCACCGCGTAGAGCCATTAGTCCCAGTAGCATGGAGATGGCGGCACCGCTGGGAGTGCCCATGAGAACCGGAATAAGCGCCATGGGGAACCACAGGAGCTGGGCGACGAACCAGGTGATTGTCGCTATGGCCTTCCGCCTGCGAACCTTCTCCACGAGCAGTATCGTGGGTATCTGGAGAAGCTGCATGATGAAGGGGATTGCCGCCAGGACGCCGATCTGGAGGTTGTTGGCACCCAGCGCAAGAGCGAAGGCCGCCAGAAAGCCGCTAGTGGTAATGCTACTAAAGCCCATCGAGGCCATGCCCTCACGGGTCATCATGCGTAACCCTCGGGCTACGTCCTCATCAGAGAGGGTCGGCCTGGGCCTGAATATGCTCCCGATTCTCCCTAGTGCCCCCCACAAAGCTGCCATCGTTATTCTCCGAGTAGTACTATACCTGGCGACCATACACTTCTGCTGCGAGTTCGCCAAGGATCAATGCCGCTGCAACCGGCCTGCTAACGACTCTATGCTTCTGCGTGAGGGCTGAACTCGACGAAGCCCTCGTCCTGCTGCACAGAGGGCAGGGTCCGCTTGATGTCAGCTTTTCGCCACCCGGACGCGGCCAGCGTCCTCTCTAGGAACTTGAGGCTTGCCTCGTACTCAGGGCTTATCAACTCCTCTACACCCATGCTCTTTAGCATCTCGGCCTCTCTTGTCCTATGGGCCCGTGCAACGATTTTAAGTGCGGGGTTGATCTCCAGAGCAGATCTCACGGTATTCACTGAGGCCAGCGGGTCAGGGAAGCTCACCACCAGTGTCCTGGCCTTGCTCAGGCCTGCCTGAGATAGGACGTGGGGGTTGCTGGCGTCACCGTAGATGCGTGGCTTGCCGCTCTGCCGGAGTTCCGCGATGCGTTCCGGGTCGATTTCTATGACAATGAACGGTACTCCGGCATCTTGCAGTCCCTGGGCGACATTCCGCCCAATCCTCCCATAGCCAGCAACAACCACTCGCTCCGCAGCCGGAGGTGAATAAGAGGCCGTCAAGGCCGAAACGTCGCCGGCGGTAGGAGTCATGATACCTCTGGACAGGCGCAGACGTTGGTACAGACGTGCAATCAGGCTCAAAGAAAGGGGCGTCAACAGCATAGTAATGATCGCGGTAGACATAATCAGGGAGTAGAAGTGCTCGGTGACGATACCCGCGATAAGGCCTCCCTGGGCAATGATGAAGCCAAACTCTCCGATCTGAAAGAGACCCGCGCCCGACATTACTGCTATCCTATTGGCATGGCCAAACAGTCGGACAACGCCGAATATGACCAGCGTCTTGATCAGGACAACGACCGCCACCGTGGTGAGGACGGCTACCCACTGGTCAAGGACGAACTTCGGGTCCAGCAGCATGCCCAAGGAAACGAAGAACAGGGTGGCAAAGACATCCCGCAGGGGGGTGATCTCGGCAACGGCCTGGTGTCCGAAGGCTGTTCCGCGAAGCACCATACCAATCAGGAAGGCACCAAAGACCATCGAAAGCCCGAATATCTGGGTGCCCACGGCGGCCCCCAGACACAGTGTCAGCGTCGTCAGCAGGAATAGCTCGCGCGAGCGCACACCACCGATCCTCCCCATCAGCCAGGGAAGAAGCCACAATCCTGAGACGAGGGCAATACCGATGATAAGAGCGGCTTTCCCTATCGCCATCCCCAGTACAAGGGGTACACTCTGGACAGTGCCACCGAGAACCGGCATAGCTACCATCATCAGGACTACCGCCAAGTCCTGCAGGATGAGCATAGCCACCATGATGCGACCATGTACCGAGGTTAGTTCACCCCGCTCCATAAGCAGTTTGAAGCAGACGGCAGTGCTGCTGAGAGAGATAATCAGGCCGAACATGACGGCCTGAGGGACGGGCCACTTGAATACAGCAACGCCTACTATTACACCCAGGACGGCCGTAGCCAGGATTTGCGCAACACCACCCCAGATACCTACCTTGCCCACTTCGCGGAGCTGCGTAACCGAAATCTCCAGCCCCAGAGTGAACAGCAGCAGGGCAACGCCTATCGTAGCGGTAGCTTCGATCAGCTCTACGTCACCGACAATGCCCAGGGCATGAGGACCGACCGCTACCCCGATGACCAGATAGCCCAATATGACCGGCTGTCTCAGCCGGTGGGCTATCATGCCTCCCACCAGGGCCATCGCTAGCAGGATGGCAATACTGATAACTGGCTCCGTCTGATGCATGCTACTCCCCTGACTGCTATCCTGCCGTCATTCTTGCTGCTGTTTCGAAGAAAGCAGCCATTCTCACCCAAAGCGGTTTCTACCGGGTGTGCCGGCGGGGCCATCCGGTCAGTTTGCCTGCGTGCCAGGTGAGCTTCTCGGGCTCCACTGTGAAGGGCCTCACCCAACGGACCTGTCTTCGGCCCCACGTTATCCACCTCCGGGCCCATAACCGCCACACCACGGCAGCGATCACGACCCCCATGAAGCCCAGTACGGCAAAGTAGCCCCATGTCCACCTGAGCTCCGGCATGTTGTCAAAATTCATGCCGTAGATTCCGGCGACTAGCGTGAGGGGCAGAAAGATGGTGGCCACTATGGACAGAACTCTCATCGTTTCATTCTGCCGGTTGGCCAGTGAGGACAGGTAGGTGTTGAGGGCGTTGTCGGCTCGGTCTCGAATGGTCTGGTTCAGGTCTTCAATCCGCACGAGATGGTCGTAGACATCCCGGAAGTAGATCCGTGAATCGGTACTGATCAGCGGGAAGTCACCACGACTGAGCCGGTTCAGCGCTTCTCGCTGGGGAGCCATTACCCGGTGTATTCGCAGAGTTGAGCGTTTCAGCTTGATGATGGCTTCAAGTACAGTCTGCTGAGGGTTTCGGATCGTCTCCTCCTCGATCTCTTCAGCAATCTCGCTCATCTTGTCGATGGTCGGCAGGACGTTATCTACCAGGGCATCCATGAGGGTGTAGGCCAGGAAGTCAGCAGCGCGTCTCATGGGACGGCCATCACTTTCTACCTGTCGTCTTATCGCCTCAATACTGTAGAGCGGGGAGTTGTGATTTGACACCACGAAGTGGGAACCGAGAAAGACGGCCAGTTCGGCTGTTTCCACTATCTCCGACTCTGTCATATGGTTGATGCCGTGCACTATGGTGAACAGGTAGCCATCGAAGTCGTCTGTCTTCGGGGGATGTACCCGCTCACTGACGCAGTCCTCCACCGCAAGATGGTGGAAGCCGAAGGTCTGCTCCAGGAACTGCCCATCAGCCTCGGTGGTCTCGACCACGTCAACCCAGAGAAAACCCTGCTCGGACTGAAATGCGTGCCTGACCTCGTCCTCGTTCAGGTCACATTGTAGAACACCTTCAGGACTCATGTAGTAAGCCTTCCACGGCATGGCGCACCTCCCTTCTTGCTCGTAGATACGTGTCACTAATTCTAGCACTTTTCAGCATTCCTCGTCTGGATGCGGTGTCGCCATGATTCTCGGCCTTTCACGAACGGAAGACCGGTCAACAGCCAACATCGTGACCAGGCTGTGCTGGTGACTCTGGAGGAAATACTGGAAGAACTGGCGGGGAGCATTTGGGACGAACATGACGTTAGCCAGCTACCAGTCGATTCAACTGATGCACCTGAGTCAGGAGACCCTGGTGCCTGTCTCTCCCCAGGCCCTTACGGAGCGGAACCGGCTAACCTCGGGGTACCAGATTCTGCTCGCCAACAGGAATAAGGTCACCTATTCTGGCTGAGGCAACACAGACGGCCGTGTCTGCGGCCCCATAGTAGACCAGTATCTCGTCATCGGCGTCCAGAATCTCCTTGTTGCCCTCTCGTGGTACCGCCCCACAAGCATACACCACGTTATGTATCCAGCATTGTCCAGCCTGACCGGCTTCACACGGCTCTACAGGCTCGAGGATGGGGTTGGGTGAACGGTACAGGACAATCGTCGGGTCAGCCAAATCAAGCAGCATCACTCCCAGTCGATATACGTGGCGGTGATCAACACCGTGAGTGATGAGCAGCCAGCCGTACTTCGTCTTGAGTGGCGGAGCGCCAGTACCAACCTTATTCCCGTCCCACATCATGCCGGAACCTGACCCTGCCAGTATCCTGTGCTCTTTTCTGGGCCAGGGACAACGCAAATGAGAAGAAAATGTTATCCAAATATGAGGGTCAACCCGGTGAAGCATGGCGAACTTGCCGTCAGACTGTTCCGGGAACAGAGCGCCGTTCTTGTCGGTGAATCCGGGGAAGACGAGGCCGTGCCTTCGCCAGGCCTTCCACCGATAGCTGATAAAATCGTCAATAGTGATCGAAGCCAGGGCGATCTGGGCAATGAACCCGTCGTAGGCAATATAGGCCATGTAGATACGTTCACCAATACGTGTTAGTCGTGGGTCCTCGCAACCTCTCTTCTCGCTTGTGCCCTGTGGCTCAAAGATTGGTTCTGCCAACCTCTCGCTGAAATTGAACCCATCTTCGCTCGCGGCAAGGCCTAGTCTGGAGATGCCGTCTTCCCCGACAGCACGGTACACAAGATACACTTTCCCGTCTATCCTTATCGCGCCGGGATTCAATATATACTTTGATTCCCAGGGGTGCTCTTTGATGGCGGTGAGAACCGGGTTGTGGGGGAAACGAAGCAGGGACCCTGCCTGCGGCTGCTGACTGTTGACAGTGGGCCGCGGCACGAAGTCCTCCGCCTGTTCCACTGGCCCGAGGAGAATCGGCACCAGGTCCTCCGATTCTCTACCCTGCCCCATGAGCTCTATTATCTTGTCATCAATTGACTCTCCCGTGCCTCCTATCGCCCGGTAATACTCGGTCAGGAACTCATGCGAATACCAATCCCGCTCCACAAAAAGGGAGAGCGGTGTGGGCACTCCCGTTCCGCCACTGAAACTATAGCTTGCCCACGTCCAGGCAGAGCACGGGACGAAACCGCCGTCAGGAAGTGTGAAGGCCAGATGGTAGGAGTCAATCACGTCGTTGAGAAGTGCGACCAGGGCCTGGCGAGGTGGGTCCTCGCCAGCTTCCAGGAATATCTGTCGGGCAATGACTCTTAGTCGCTCGACCAGCACCCGTTGATGCCCGTTCTCGAAGATGTTGTGGGCCGAGAGTGGTGCTCTTCCCCAATGGCCCACCAGTGAGTTTATGACGCTGTCACCAAAGTCCTTCTCTTCTTCAGCGAACCTCCGCCATACCCTGCCGAACGTCTCCGCTTCAATGATGTTCTTGCCGATGGTTGTGAGGTACCGCAGTTTTGGGAACTGTCCGCCCATGTCTTTGGGAAGGGTGCTCACCACTACTCTTCCTGTCATCTTGTCCAAGGCAGAGGACTCCCTCGTCTCAATCAATGAGGGGTATTCCTCGTGCTTCACCACCAGGGGGCTGAGCTTACATACTTCGAAATGCTCCGGGCGCAGTTCCCCTCGGATAGATGCCCACAGCTGCTGCCTGTATTCGCGTCCTTCAGACCAACCAGCCAGAGCAAGAACATCGTTAGGTTCCTGCTCCAGGAGCAACTCATTCAGGTTGTGGTAGCCAAGCCTGGTCAGCAGATAGGAAGGAGGGTGGCGTCGTAATAACCACGAAGTCATTTCCGGACTCAGGGCAAGGCCAGGACTCTGAGGAAGACTGCGGAAGATCTCGCTCACTACACTTCGGGTCCCTTCCACGCTATGGACATCTCCGGGCAAGAGAGCAACGCCCAGCTGTTCCTCTACCCGTCTCATGAATCCCTCGACTTGCCTTCCTGTTTCCCCGGAGCTTGCGTTGGCGTCGACCTTCAGCCTGCCGTAGACGAATTTCTCAAACTGCTGCCGGTATCTCCGGAAGAGAGAGTCATAGATACCGTTGGCGGTGACCAGGTTCCCTTTCGGACCGGCCAGCTCAAGCGGCACGATGAGTGGGACACCGGGAATAAACTCCCGGTAGGTTACCTTGGGCACAGGCGGGAGGGCCGCTTCGTAGCTTTTCTCCCAGGCAGCGAGGAATTCTGGCCTCTGCTGGATGAATTCATCTGTGACCTCCTCGATCTCCTGCCAGGCTTCGAGCGATGTCAGGCGTTCGGCTTCGCCGGGTAGAGCCGATTCTACTCTGGCCTTGAAGGCGTTCAGCCGCTGGGCGAAGCTACTTACGCACCCCTCAAACAGCGGAATGAAGGAATCACGCAGGTCGCCCCTGACAGATTCCTTGCTGAAAGCGTAGGCCAGCAGCAGATGATAGACGGTGCGCACGTACAACTGGCTGGGAAAATGAAACTGCCCTGGCTCTGTCTCTGCCAGTCCTTGCAGCTGCTGATACGTGTCCCCGGACATAACCTTCTTATACAGCAAATGGAATCTGTTGAAACCGCGCTGATAGTTGGTGACCAGGGAGGCAGCGCTTATCTGTGCTGGGTCCGGTTGGTGATTCTTCCTGGGGCCGAAACTGGATATGGGTTGCGTAGGACCCATTTCGCCAACCTTGTGACGTCCTCGCCACACTTCGCTGTCCGCCGCAATCAGGTCAAACATGACTCCGGCCACCTGCCGCACCAGCAGTGCTGTCTCGGTCGCTGACGGACTGTAGAGCTTCACCCCCAGATTGGCCTCGCAGGTTCTGGCTTTGCCGCTCAGTGCAGCAGCGATGAGCCAGTCCTCTACGCTTTGCCCACCCTTGTCGATATCCTTCGGCAAGCGAGCATTCCTGGGATAGGTTCGTAGGAGGCCGTAGGAGACCCCCCATTGCCCGCTGGGCAGATCATGAATGGGCCTGTTGTAGATAGCGGTCGCCAGGGGTGTGACAAGGTGCGTGGAGAGTGGGCATTCAAAGTAATGGTGGTTGAAACGGGGGACCACCAGGTCCATGTCCCAGCTTGTGATGGGTTCCAAAAGACGGCTGACCCAGTCCGGTGCTAGTCCTTCTATGTCTCCATTCCTGGTCCGGCTTTTCAGACCACCTTCCAGGATGACCAGGTGGGCTCCCAGGACCCGGGTTACTGCGACTATTGCCCGAAGGCTCCAATCCCTGTTTACTAGTCGCTCATCATCCAGCAGGAAGGCCATTCTTGGGATAGTGCCGCTCTCCGGGATAGTATGAACAGCGTTCAGAGCTTCGTGACCAGTAGGAGAGCCGACCGCCACAATGACGCGTTTCTGATTCGGAAAGAACTTCTCCAGTCCTTCGGTGACTGTCTCTACGACTGACCCTACGCCGTCTGCGTCTTCAGAAAAGGGGATTCCCACGACAATGTCAGCCTCCCCGATTCCCTGCGCTTGCAGTAATGGTTCTCGCATGAACTCTGCAAAGCGTTTCTCAGCGTCTTCAATGGCGGCAGTGCCTAACGTCTTCACCACGGGTCCAGCTCAATCGGCAACGGTATTCGGCTACGACTGCTATCAACACGCAGCTGAGTCCAATTCTCCGCGGGGGTAGCAGAGGAGATGCCAGTCGTCAGGGGTAGGTGCGACACCAGACCAACCGGCGCCGGACCTACAATGTGCTCAGCCAACTCGTAGTGCTGCCGGACCTGGTTCTCCCACGAGAACTCTGCGGCATAGCTCAGTGCCCGTGCCGCTATTCCTTCGGAAAACTCCAGGTCGAGTATGAGATCCCTTATCTTCGTCATCAGCCGCCTGAGGCTGGTATCAACCACCCCTCCTGCATCCTTCAGAATCTCCCCGACACCCTCCAGATCACGTGCAGCCACCACCGCTCCGGCACCCAATGCGTGAGCCAGAACACCGCTCTGGGTACATTCGAGGGGCCAGTAGAAGTTGACATCGAAAGCACGCTGAGCCAGTGGCAAAATGCTTTCCGGAAGCAACAGTTTGAGTACAAAACCGGGTTTGCCCTTCTGCGCTTTCTGTAGCCGAGCGGCATAGTCCCACTGACATTGGTCTCTGGGTCTTCCGATCCGCATGGCCACTATCCTTTTTCTCGGCAAGAGATGCTCCAGGACGTCTCTGACGGTGAAAAGCAACTCCGAACCTTTGTTGGGAGATAGGAAACCGGCCTGGCCAATTATCACAGTTTCTGCATCAAGGAGCACACGTTGTCTGTGCAACTGCTCCTTCGTTTCGACGTCAATATCCGATTCGTAGAGCAGATAGTCATTCAGCTTCTCTTTGGCTTCTCTGCGGGTCAGGCGGCTTACCTTCGGATACGAGTGTACGCCGTGCTTGATGACATGGACCTTGTCCGCATACTCAGGAAACGCAGCAGTCACCGCATAGTAAACTCCTCGACTGAAAACGGTGATGGCGTCAACGTAAGGGAGCAGAAGACTGAGAAAGTCATACTGCTCCTGACGCAAGCCGAACGGGGTCTCCGTGCTCTGGAAATGAAGGGTATGAAATGTCACTACTTTAGGGATGTCCAGACTCTTGAGCATATCGACAAACCGTAACCTCTCTGGCCAGATGCCGAACTCGTGTTGGAACCAGAGAACGGAGTCCTGCTCATCTGCGGCGAGCGCATCAAGCCCTTGGTGGATTACGGCAGAGCCATAGCTGTGACGGTCGGGTATGCCATACCAGACACCGTTGTGCTCCGGTTCACGGTCGTATATCAACGGCCCGCCGTAGTTCATGAGATTGAAGGAGAGTACACCCCACCTTCCGCTCGGACTCCTGTGGGTCAAGAACTCCGTGTAGTCACCTATCCCACACATTATTGGTCTGTATGGTCCAGCGAAGTAAATGGATGCCAATGGTTCCCAACGCATCACAGTCATATACGAATCACCTCCTTACGACTCCTTTGTTATGATTGGAGCGCTTCCCCCAGCTTGCCTGAGACCGTCTTCGCACGTCCTGCGGTCCACTTCAACCAGTCTCGAAAGCCTGATGTGATGGCCGCACCGGAAGCATCTTTCGTGCAAAATGCCATCCATGCTTTGATATCGAAAGACATCCCGCCCACACCTTGGACATCCGTCAGACTTCCGCAATGGTCCTACCTGCCTTCAACACCTAGTGTAGTGTCTCCGAGTTCTCTTTACAATAATTGTTGACAATAATGCGTCGTAGTAGCCGGTGCCTCATTGTAAAGCTATGTTAGAGACACTACACTAGATTCACTAGTAGACCTTGCTTACCTTCGCCGGTAGAGAACCGTCTTGATTGGCTTTCTCTCTTGCATCAACGATTGTTTCCAGGTACGAAATGTGGCCGCATTGGAGGCACTGTTCATACCAGCCGTCAGAGTCACTGTCCAGAAAGACATTGCCGCCACATTTGGGACATCTCTTCTGAGCAAATCCAGCTTTCACTTCATTTCTCCCGTGAGCCGGGTACACACTTCCCGGCATGGTTATCTTCCCTCTGGACTCCTCTTTTTCAGCACTCTGCTAGAACCAGTTATCGATGGCTGCATGAGGTTCGCCGTACCGCCTGATCCAGTCCACAAGGCCTCTCACGCTTGCCGTAGCTACGGCCACGCACTTATCAGCCCCCCCGTAGTAGAGGTAAAGTGTGTCTCCATCACCCTGAAGTGTATATCCGGTTGGAAAGACCACGCCTCCCACGTCACCAACTAGCTCGTAATGCTCCTCGGGCCCGAAGACCCACTGCTCCCCGCGTAGCAGGCAACGCTCCGGATTCTCAACGTCGAGGAGGGCAAGCCCCTGTCGATACAGGCTACCTGACATCGTCTGTTTGACACCGTGATATATCAGCAGCCAGCCCTCCGGAGTCTCGATTAGCGGGCAGGACAGACCGATTTTCCCTGCGTCCCACCAAGCCCCGCGCCTTGCCATGAGGATGATTCTATGTTGCCCCCAGTGCTTCAGGTCTGGCGAGTAAGAGATCCAGATATGTGAGTCCTCTCCAAGGGTACTTGGTCTGTGTATCATCGCCCAACGGCCGTGCACTCGCCTGGGGAGAAAAGCGGCATCCTTGTCGTATGGAGGCATCACCATTCCCAGTCGCTCGAAGTCCCGGAAATCGGCGGTGAGGGCCAGGGATACCCCCGGACCACCTCTTGACCAGGCAGTATAGGTCACGGCATACCTCTCCAGCTCTTCGAGGAAGACGATCCTCGGGTCTTCAATCCCCCATATCTCCTCGGGGTATCGAGCAGGGTCAGGCATCAGCATGGGAGCGGCATCTATCCTCCAGTTGTCGATTCCGTTATCCGATCTCGCGGCACAGAAATGAGAATGCCCACGCAGGTCCTCCACCCGGCACAGCAGCAGAGTTGTACCATCTTCCAGGCGCGTGGCTCCGGCGTTGAAGACCGAATTGGCAGGATATGGCCAATCCTTAGCTGTCAGGATAGGATTCGCCTGGCACCTGGTGAACAGGGCTACTTTCTGGCCAGTTATCGTCAACGCATTTCCTCCTATGAGAATCCAGTTGGGCGGGACATTCCGGGCTCCTGTGCAATGCTGCCGGTCTGTTCATATGCCCCGCGCTTCGCCCAATGCACTGCGGACTAAGTACAGTCTACAAGTAGCATCCTGAAAGGAACCTTGGAGAACCACTGGGGCTTGAATAGAAAACCCTAAGACGTTCATTAGAATTCGGAGGGCTCTGAGGACTTGACAGGCTGTGTCTCTGGCAACTGCGCAGTATCCTTTAACCCGACCGTCCGCGACTACAGCTTCAACTCTCTGTCCGCAAGCAGGACACATGACCTGAACCCACTCCAGCTTCATTATTCCTACTCCCTCACGAATCTTCCCGCGCGTGCCCGGGACTAGCTTCAGCTTCACCACTCCCTCGCTTCTCACCTTGCGCGGGACCAAACCACGCATTTATCTAACCTCCAATACAGGGGCCCTTATTGAGTTCCAACGGGCAGCCGTTACTAAACATCTGGCAATCTCTGGCTGTCACCCAATACCCACTCCAGAGTTTCAATCATAGCTATCAACCTGAAGAGGGAGGAGGTGCTCAGGTGCCGGGACCCACTCGAGCGTTTGTCCTTTAGCCTCTTTACTGCTTCTCTTATCTCCTCTTCTTCTCTCATTCCCTCCCCTCCTTTCTACCCGAATAATCTTGTGGACTATCTTGTTTCGGGCCTGAGGTATCTGTAGCTATAAACAAGCCTGTAGAAAACCACCAGATTGGTCAAACCCGATATGACGATAAGACAGAAGTAGGCTTGCCCGGAAGTACACTACTGCATTTACCATGACGGTAACATTATCCTTGGTGATTACTTCCTGCGAGGGGACATTCATTGTTACCACACGCATGTCCCTCTTCACAATTCTGTCAACGAAAGGAATGATGAGAAAGAAACCAGGCCCCTTAGCCCCGAGCAGCCGCCCCAGGCGGGAAATAACCCCCCGTCCATACTCCGGCACGATCTTAATCGCCATCATAAACAGTATTAGCGCCCCAAACACAACTACTCCAATAGCAATTGCCGTCAACTAGCCCTCCTTATAGTTACCCTGCAGTGAATACACCAGATAGCATCGACGGGGTTGAGCTTGCCACACTTGGGGCATTTTATCTTAGATACCTCTACTTTCTTCTCTTCGAGTGTCATACTGACTCCTCTTCGAAGGCTCTGATGGCCGCGGTGGAGAAGCTTGTTTTACTGCCCTAGCCTCTTGCCTTCTCTTCTTATTTTCCTTCCTCTCTTTCTTTTCCCCCGCTGTTTTCTTACCCATCCTTGACCTCCTCTAGCTTTCCCAGACATCTTCCATGTCTTCAACCGAGTCAGCTGGCTCAGGTACATTGAAATTCAAAATGTGCATCTTCTCATCATGTCTGCGGTAGCGTGCTACCCTTTCACGCCGGGGAATTGACCTACTTTTGGCTTTCTCCCCCTGAGCCTTACAACTCAAGCACAGGCTCGCCTCGGGAAGAGCTTCCAATCGAGCTAGGTCTATAGGCTGACCGCAATTGTCACATAAGCTATAGGTTCCATTATCAAACTTGTCCAAGGCATGCTCCACCTTAGTCAAACGGTCTATTATTTGCGCCTCTAAGGCTAGCTCCCTTTCGAATTCAGAACTGTCGGTAGCTGCCTCTTCCCATTTACCAGAGGGACTGCCCTCCTTCCTCTCACTAGTCTGGTGGACGCCTGCCTTCAGTCGCTCAAGTTCCTCCACTAAGTGCTTCCGCTCAGTCTCCAAGCGAGAGCGAAGGTCGTAACCCTCCGAGAGAAAGACACACTTACCCTCTTTGCGCCAGTAACAATTGGCGCAGACCTTCAAACCAATCGGGCATCTCTCCTTGATGGGTAAATGGTCGATCAGCTTTTCTCCCCGTGCTCTAAGCACCATTCCGGCACTCTTCTTTCACCGGACACACGTGACACCTTCGTGTTCGACAGTAGTCCCTGCCTAGCCTCATGAGGGCGGCCTCCACATCGGAAAACCTGGATTGGTCTTCTTTGTTCTCGTCCCACAGTATCCTCAGCTCTTCCAGAGCGACGGTCGTGCTTGTTGCATCCAGTAGCCGCAATCCTTGCGACGCGACTAAGGCCTCCCGTGCCAGGGGCGGGTTTGCCTTCTCCCAGAGTTCTCTTAATCCTCTCAGGAACAGAGTGACCGTAGCTGGTCTCATGGCCTTTCCCAACCCCTGAAGCCTTCCCTCCAGATCTCCTTCGTCCCTGGCAAAGAAATGCAGACGATTCAGGTCCCCATCATAGTCGTTGTTTAGAGCCGCGGCTACTCCCGGCAAGCCTATGGCAATCTTGAAGTTGTGCCTTATATATCCGCTCTGGTCCAGGATATCCACCAAGGACTGCCAGTTGGTTGTCAATAGCCTGCCTGTGGAGGTCAGGCCTGCCATTTCCAGGCTCCTGTAAGCTCTGAAGGCAACCGTTTCGTGACCTTCTGTACCGAGGAGTATTGACGCCAGAAGCCATTTGAAGACCTCGTCTGACTTCATGCTCGCCAAGTCAATACCGAGTGCCGAAGGGCAGCTACCGCCAATTCGGTCCAGCACCTTGACACAGAGTGCGTACTGCCGGGGCCCGTGGGAAGCTGACAGAGGGTCATCCATGCCGCCGCCCCCCCCGCCAATGAGCTTCATTGGTCTGCTCCCTCGTCGCGGCGCTGAGAGAATACGGACAAAGAGCTGTCTGTGCTGCCTTGCTGGGGATAGAGCCGTCGCCGCTGGGCTCTCTTGAAGGCGAGCAAAGGCACGAAGTACAGCGCCAGCCCAGGAATTATCGCGGTAAGCGAACCGAGGCGGGGTAGCAGCCAGGCGGTCAGAACGGCGTAGAGGACGAAGACCGGCAGAAAGAGAAGAGAACCCTTAACGTATTGCAGGGCGGCGTCCAGCCCTCCATTGCGATACAGCAGCGTCAGGCTCACAAAGAAGAGCACGGGCAGACTGGCCACGAAGGCTGCCAGTAGACCACCGTGGTGGGTGCCCACGTAGGCAATAGTGGCAACCACGCTACCACCAATCATAAAGTAAACAAGGTACTGCCACATCAGGTTCTATGACCTCCACTGCAGAACAGCCAGTGCCTCCACTGCGTGCCGGCCATATGGCCGTTGGGTTCCTCCAGCCGGCGCACCAGTACGGCTTCCCACGATGGTGGTCTGGTCCTTATGACCATTGATGCGTATGGTTGGCGCTAGCCCTGCAGACTATCCTCACCTGGTTCTCGATCCACTGGCGGTTGTTCGATACTCCCTCTTGAGGTAAGACACCCCTCGCTTATCCATCCGACCGTAGAACAGCACCAATTCGGAATGCTTTTCCAGGTCACGGTACCTCTTGACAGTCATGCCCTGGTCTCGTACTTTGGCCGCATCGAAGACACGAATATATCTGGCCTGTGAGCCGACTGACTCCGGGCGCGCCACATACCGGAGATTCTCCATGTCGCTTGGCAGTAGCCGGAACTCCTTCATCAGGTAGGCTTGCACCTTTTCAGGTAAGGGTCGGGCACCGTTACGTTTCGCCAGCCCCTTGGGCCAGCCCGCTACCCTGCTTCGTAGTAATCCAAGAAGGCCAATCATCGCTGTTCCCTCCTCCGTTTTAGCCAGGGGCCGTCCCCTTAGTACCTAGTATATGTCCACCTGTGTTACAATGGCGCTAGAAAACACTTGGGTTTTGCTAAGAAAACCCTTGGATTTTCCTTGGAATCCGGTATGGGAAATGTCATGGCGAAGAGAAGCGGAGTCCGGCGATCGAGAGGAGCGGCCAAGCCTCTGAAGCCAGTGGGCACCGGCATGCAGAATGGTGATCGGGGGCAGCCATCGCATTCCGCTGAAGCTAATGCGCGCGCCGAGTTGATCCTGGAAGGCAGCGCGGATGGGATTCTGGCCATTGATTCAGAGCGCCGCATACTTGCTTTCAACGCGGCCCTGGAAAGCCTCACTGGCTGGAGCAGGGATGAGGTTGTTGGCAAGCGCTGCTTCGAGGTACTCGGGCTGGAGGATGACCAGGGAGCCAACCTGTGCCAGACCAGGTGTCCGCTCCTGAGAGAAATGACGGGGCCCTCTAACCTTGACGGTGTCATCACCACCAAAGACGGCCGAAGACGTGATGTGGCCCTCAGGTACTCTCTGCCATCTTCGGGCAGAGAGGCATCGCTCCCTGTAGTGGTGAACGTGCGGGACATGGGACGGTTGGCCAGAGTGGAGGCTCTCAACTCCAGTCTCTTAGCTATCACTTCACACGAACTCCAGACACCGATATCGATCATCAAAGCGTACGCCAACACCCTTGCCCGACCCGATGTCAAGTGGGATGAGGAGACCATAAGGGACAAGCTACGCGCTATAGAGGAAGAGAGTGACCGGCTGAGCGAGCTGGTGAGCAAGCTACTGTATGCGTCGCGGATTGATAGCGACACAATACTGTTGAATAGGCTGGTACTGGACCTGCCCAAGGAAGTATACAGAGTAGCGGAGAGGTTGACCGGTCCGTCTGAAACACATCAGGTGGAAATTGATTTCCCGACGGATTTCCCCCCCGTCTACGCGGACCCGGAGAAGATCGGGGACGTGCTGACAAACCTTCTGGAGAACGCTGTCAAGTTCTCACCGGAGGGCGGTAAGATAATTGTCAGAGGAGACGTCTCGGGGGATGAGGTTCTGATAACCGTTACTGATGAGGGGATTGGCATAGCGCCCCAGGAGTGGGAGCTTATCTTCAATCGGTTCTATAGAGCTGATGATGCACGGGTGAGGAGTATTCAAGGCATTGGGCTGGGCTTGCACATCTGCAAAGCTACCGTAGAGGGACACGGCGGCAGGATCTGGGCGCATGGCGGGCCCGGCAAAGGCGCATGCTTTAGCTTCACACTGCCCGTAGCCGGTGAGGAATAACATCGGAGAGGTTGTGGCTGATACACCTGGAATATAGGAGCCTAAGATGGTACTGAGAAAGACCATTCTGGTAGCGGATGATGAGCCTCGCATACTAGAGGCAGTCACCATGAATCTAGAGGTCGAGGGATTCCAGGTATCTGTCGCCTCCAATGGGTCTGAAGCACTCAAGAAGGTCTCTGCAGAGTTGCCAGACCTGGTTATTCTGGATGTTATGATGCCGGAGATGGATGGGTTCGAGACACTGCAGGCGATTCGGGAGATCTCAACCGTATCGGTAATCATGCTGACGGTGAAGGGCGAAGAGACAGACAGGGTCAAGGGACTTGACCTGGGAGCCGATGACTACATCACCAAGCCCTTTAGCCCCAGGGAGCTTGTTTCGAGGGTCAAGGCGGCGCTTCGCCGGGCCGAGACGCCAACGGCGGCCCCAAAGACTGAAATACGTGTAGATGACGATCTGACTATCGACTTTGCCCGCCGCAGAGCATTGGTCAAAGGAAAGGAAATCCGGCTCAGGCCTACAGAGTACCGTCTTCTATACCACCTCGTCAGCAATGCCGGTCGTGTTCTCACCCACGAGACCCTTCTGAGAAGGGTGTGGGGGTATGAGTATCGGGACGAAGACCAGTATCTCTGGCTGTACATTACTTATCTCCGGAAGAAGCTGGAGGGGGACCCCAAACACCCGAAGTACATCCTGGGTGAACGTGGGATAGGGTATCGATTTGTCGAGTTCTGAAGTGGTCTGCCCCGATGATTGGCCCATCCACGAAAACGCTGAATTCACCAATTCGGCTTGACCACCCTCCTGGAGAAGTGAACACCGGGCTGCTGCCTGCTGCCGTAGCCCAAGGAAGGCTCGTATCCCTGGCCATGCGCGCCACTTCAACTACCGCTGGCCACACGGGAGTTCATCTACCCCTATTACAGACTATCAACCGTGAAGTCATCCTCTGGCATCAGGATTCCAGGCGTCCGGCTGTCGGAACAACTCATTTCGGCACTCACTGACCATGAGGGTCCATGAACTGACTCTCATTACCAGCGACCCTCGAGGTCCCATTTGACTGTTTCGTGCAACCGATGTCACAAAAGCCTATGTTGTTACCCTCGGAGGATAAAAGAAGAGGCTGGGCATCCCGATGCAGGGAAAACCCAGCCCTTTCTATTCTAATGGCTATGCCAGCGAAGACCTAGCTCTTACCGATCCTGAACATCTTCGTACCACAGGTTGGACATACGCCCTGGGTTGCAGGTTTTCCGTTCTTCATGGTTACGGCCTTGGCGTCCTTCATCTCTCTCTTGGCACGGCACTTCACACAATAGGCTTCCATACTATTCACTCCTCTCTTTTCACCGAGACTACGACATTCACTTCTTCATGCCAAGGCAGCGTTGAGTTGTACAGAGTTAGGATTGAGATTGAGACCATGCCACGAATAGAGCAGCCTGTGGTTCGTATACAAAAAAGGGTCTGGGGGACATTGTCCCCCAGACCCTCTCCAGTGTAGTCCTTGGTAGGCCAGACTAGAAGCTAAACAACGCCGGTTGTTCGGTCTCTCTCCTGGCTGCCTCTTCTTCCTTCCTTTCCCGCCTCTCGGTTCGTTCCCCGTCCTGTCTGGCTAGTGTTCTCTTGCGGTAGAGCCATTCCTTGAGCCGGTTGAGTTCTCTGGTCTGGTCGGTGGTTAATGACTCCACCTTGATGTCCTCAGGCATCTCCCCCTTATTCCATCTACCATGTGCCCTGCCGGCAACGTACAGGTAGACCTGAGTCCAGTCGTGCCCCATTGGCTGAGTCAAGGAAGCCGTGTAGAGATAGGCACAGGCCTCGGCGTCCGTCCCCGTCATCTCCTCACCCTTGAGCGCCTTCATGTTCATCTCCAGCCTCTCCAGGGTGACGGCACCCTTCAACCAGTCCGGTAGAGTGTCTCCCCAACCCCCGGGAAAGACAACAATAGGGTCCGTAAAGACACCCACTATATCAGAGATGCCTTTGTCCACTGTCTTGGACTTGTTCAACTGTTAGCTCCTTTCCTGCTCTTTCTTCTTCGCCCACCACTTCTCAAGGCTGATGATGTCTGTGAGGATGTGTATGTCCTCACAGTCCACCGTCACGGCAGGGAAGCCACTCTCGTGCTCCTGTACCTCAACAGGCTTCCCCTGGCGGTAGAGGGCGTGTATCTGCTCATACACCCTTTCCTTATCTTCATCAGGGTCAAGTAGTATGTCTTTGTGTCCCATCGAATTATCTCCTTTCCGTCAACCTTTCGGTCAACTTATTTTGACTTTAGTCAGTCGTCCAGGAGCGACGGCTGGCTGCCCATTTTTGCCCTCGCCTTATCTTTGGCGAGTTCCTTCTCTGACAGGTGACTGCGAGTCTTGTTGATGACTTCCCGCATTGAGCCGACAGCTCCCCCTGTAATATCCGACAAGTTGCGGATGTACTGCCCCATATACTCAGGCAAGTTGGGGATGTCCAGCGACTCTTTTGCGATGCGATGGGCTTCCTGAAGGAAGGCCTCGGC
>DATKWT010000083.1 GCA_035529395.1 Dehalococcoidales bacterium
TTCCTCCGGTAACTGCTGGTTTCCCAGTAGACTACCGGACTTCAAGGAGTGGCTCAATTCCTGAGCGGTGAATGGCTCAATTCCTCGGCGTTGCGTCCACGATATAGAACCAGCTATTATCTCCACAGTCGCCTGCACACAATTGCTTGACTGAAACTGTGAGATTTAATAAACTTACCCCGTGGGTGTCCTTCTCGCTATAGAAAGCGGTAAACGTGTATGTTAACAGCAGGTATAGATATCGGTTCTCTGACCACCAAAGCTGCAATTGTAGGTAGCGGTAAGGTTATTGCCCACGAGATGGTCCTTACCGGTGACAGCAGTCACGAGGCTGCTGCCAGGGCAGTGGAAGCCGCTATCAGGCTTGCCGGAGCGGAAACTGGAGACATTGCTAAAATTGTCTCTACCGGAGCAGGGAAGAGCGAGACCCCATATGCCGATGAACAGGCGACCGAGTTGCTGTGTGATGCCAGGGGTACTCTGTTCTATTATCCCTCGGCCAGAACAATCATCGACATGGGTGCTGAGAATGTCCGTGTTATCAGATGTGGTGCGACGGGGCGGGTGCTGGACTTCGGTCTGAATGACAAGTGCGCCTCAGGCACCGGAATCTTCCTCGATACAATGGCCAAAGCGCTGGAAGTAACAGTTGAAAACCTGGGACCAATCTCTCTGCAAGCCAACGAGGACATTACGATAACCGCAACCTGTGCTGTCTTTGCCGAGTCGGAGGTTGTGGGACTGATTGCCAGAGGTACGGATAAAGCTTCCATTCTCGGCGGTATTCACAAGTCCATCGCCAGCAGGATATATGGACTGGCAAACAGGCTGGGCATCAACAGGGACGTTGCATTCATAGGTGGGGGCGCGAAGAATATCGGGCTCAGCACAAGCCTGGCGGGTCTCATTAACCAGGAACTCCTTATTCCTGAGCATCCGCAGATTGTGGGAGCTGTAGGGGCAGCCCTCATCGCCGAGGAGAGGAACAGGTAGGTGATGATAACCGCCGGTGTGGATGTCGGTTCCCTGACGGGTAAGGCACTGATACTTAAGGACAGCGAGATAGCATCGTGGAGCCTGCTACCTACCGGTGCGGATAGCACTGTAGCTGCCGGGAAAGCAATAGATGCGGCTCTGGAGAAAGCGCAGCTATCACTAAGCAACATCGACTACGTTGTTTCGACGGGATACGGCAGACAAATAGTACCCTTCGCCCAGCGAAACATCACTGAAATCTCCTGTCACGCCAGGGGAGCACACTGGCTTTTTCCGCAGGCAAGGACCATATTGGATATGGGCGGGCAGGACTGCAAGGCAATAAGGTGTGACGATGCCGGTAAGGTCACCAACTTTGTCATGAACGATAAATGTGCCGCTGGCGCCGGGAGGTCCATGGAGGTAATGGCGGAATTACTGCAGCTACCACTGGATGAGCTGGGTGGACTTTCGCTGGAAATAGTGGCGACTGAGGTGCCTATCAGCAGCACCTGTGTGGTCTTTGCTAAATCTGAGGCTCTGTCTCACCTGCGCCGGGGAAAACACAGGAACGATATTCTGGCTGGCGTGTGTGAAGCACTGGCTACCAGGGTTCATAGCCTGTTAAACAGGGTAGGCATAGAATCGGAGTTTGTCATTAGTGGTGGGATTGCCAAGAATATCGGCATAGTGAAACGTCTGACCGATAAGACAGGCTTAACTCCCCGCATAGCCGATGAGCCTCAGATAGTAGGGGCGCTGGGTGCTGCCCTCTTCGCCGAGGAGATATTACAGAGAGAGCGGCAAATTTGAAGGATATAACCAGCCCTTCGAAATCATCTCGCAGCAAGTCAGATGAGTTCTCTAACGGCTAAAAATGATTGCTCATTACGGTTATACCGATGCATCAGGCGAATACTATATCATCATTGACACCGACAAATGCGATGGCTGTGAGGAATGTGTCAGGGTGTGCTCCAGAGGTGTCTTCGAACTAGCTCTTGATGATTATGATAAGGCCGTTGCCCGTGTCAAAGAGGACGTGGTCAAGTCAATTCACTATGTCTGTCCGGGATATGGCGGCAAGTGTATTAACGAGGAAAACAATTGCCATAAAGCTTGTCCGTATGATGCTATCAGTCACACGTGGTAGCAGGAAAGCACGAGCCGAATTCCTGTTCTAGCAAGGTGCTCAAAAAAGGAGTCCAGAGGGGGTGCCCCTCAGAAGGGGCCTGCCCCTTATGGCAGGGGTGTCTGGGCGTCATTCTTACAGAATGACGTTAGCAGAATCCGCAACCAGATTCTGCCGGTGTCCCCCAGATATAATATTCCCCCCCTTCCTCGGTAGGAAGGCTCTTCCTGGCCAGGAAAGGGAAGGCGGCCCAGATGGGCCGCACGGGGGTTGGTCGAAAGGGTTTTTCATTACCCTGCTAGGTTTCCCCGACCTCTATTTCCTTCAGTATCTCTCTAACTGCCTCGAAACCGGGGGATGTGCCGGGAAGGTCAATTAGCGGCTTGCCACCCAGGTCGTATTCAGTAATACTTTCGTCCTCCGGAATATGTCCAAACACCTTTAATCCTGTCTTCCGGGCAGCCTCATTTACCGCCTTGCTACTATCCTTCAGTCTGTTGATTACCAGACCCTTCTGTCCCAGCCTGGTGGCACCACCAGCCCCGGCAATTCCATCAATGACGCCGGCTGTCTGGAAACCCCTGATGGACGTATCAGTCAGAATTATCAGAGTGTCTATATTCTGAAGTACCCGCCTGTTGATTTGCTCAGGTCCCGCCTCGCCATCAACCACAATGACATCGTATTCGCCGGACAGGCTCTCTATTCCGTACCTCAAAAGGTCGTTGATACCACAGTAGCAGCCCGGTCCCTCTGACCGCCCCATCACCAGTAGGTCAAACCCGTTACCATGCCCCACGATGTCGGCTATTACTGTCCGCACATGACTATCCATTACCCCCTTCCTCACTATCGGGTCTTCAATCATTTCTGTCCTGATCTCAGAGAGGGTCTTGCCAACTTCCATACCGAGGGCATAGGATAGACTTATTGCTGAATCGGCGTCTATTGCCAGAACCCTGGCTCCTGCCTCGCTGCTGAGAAGTCGAATCATCAAAGCAGCAAGCATGGTTTTTCCGGTACCACCCTTACCGGTTACCGCAATTACCTTTGCCATTCCGATACCTCACATCACAATTGTTCCCGGATAGAGCGAACTCTGCACCAGAAACCGCTCAGACTGCCTGGGCAACCAGTTCTGCTATATCCAGAATGTCCAGCCTCGCTCCCGATTCCTCGACCGCATCCTTGAAGTTCCTTTCGCACCAGGGGCAGGCCGTCACCAGGGTGTCAGCCCCGGTAGCTATCGCCTCACTGATTCTCTCCCCGGCCGTCCACAGCGCCAGTTCCGGGCAGGCTTCTTTCACCCCGCCACCGGCACCGCAGCACCACGAGTTCTCCCTGATGCGTTCCATCTCCACCAACTCTACTCCCGGTATGCTCTTCAGTATGTCCCGGGGAGGTTCATAAACGCCTGGTGATACATGCCGCCCCAGGTGACAGGGGTCATGATAGGTAACTTTCTTCGATAGTTGTTTACCGAATTTGATTCTCCCTTCCTTTATCAACTGGTCGAGGTATTCTACCATGTGCAACACCTCGAAATTCATCTTCCCCTCGACCTTCGGGTAGAGTGCTTTGAATGTGCTATACCCATCGGAGCAAGACGTCACTACCCGGTTCACACCCAGGGCGTTGAACGTTTCCATAGAATGCTGGGCGTATTTGGTGAATTCACCCAGGTATCCTATTTCATAAGCACGACCTCCGCAGCAGGACTCCTCCCTGCCCATGACACCAACAGCTACCCCTGCCGCCTTCAGCACCGCTACTACACTTCTCGGCACCTCCCAGAGTTCACGCTCAAAAGAGAGCATACATCCGGCATGGTACAGCACGTCTACTTTCTCCCGGGTGGCATCCTTCAACTCCAGGCCCTCAGCCCATGCCCCTCGTTCCGCTTTCGGTTTGCCGAAGACATTATCATCTCTTCTCAGCCCGTCGACCATTACCATGTAGGCCGGATTCAGGAACCCCTGGGTAACTGCTTCCGTCCGAATAGCCTGTACAGACTCGAAAATGTGCTCGTGGTGATAGACACCGCACTGCTGTTCGCACGAGCGGCAGCCAGTGCAAGCGTATATTCTCTCCAGCGTGTCATCATCGGCCAGTGTTAACGCCCCTTCCAACACAGCTCTCCCGATGAACAGTTTTCCCGACGGGAAGTAGGACTCAAGCTTAAACCTTTCGCCGGCCGGGCAACTCGGTACAGATATGTTAAGCACTTCCTTGCAGGTGCCACACCGTGTGCATCCGTATAGCCATTCCTTTACTTCCTCAAGACTCATCCTTTCCTCCTTCGCCTGGTTTGAACACCATCTATTCCTGTGGTGCGCCCCACCTCCCCGGGTTCATGATGTTGTTGGGGTCAAGCATTCCCTTGACCCTTCTATGCAATTCTACCCAGTTGGGGTCTGCCCGTTCCTCAAGTTTTCTTATTGCCCAGACCGGAGTCTTGTAAGGGATAAAACCCATATCTATAACCATGTCCAACTGTTCCGTGCAGAGTTCACGGATTCTTCTAATCTCATCCGGGTCTTCCTTATTGAAAGGCAGCAGCCACCTCAGGGCAACAAAGTGCCCCTCCCTCATGACCCTCGTGTAGCAACTTCGGGTAAAGCCGTGTCTATCCTGGATTTCACACCCCTTTTTAACCGTCTCAAGCCATTTACTCATGGGGCCGTACGTTCCGACCCAGGTTAAGCCTCCTCCGGAGCTTAACAACCCCAGGACCTGCATAGGATACTGTGCCGTTGTGCTGGGAGAAGTCTGGGGACCAAGTACCTTGATACCCTCAAGCTCCTCCTTCACCACCTCTTCAATCACCTCAACCTTGGCCTTAAGCTCATTTTCGGTATTTCCTGAAATCTCAGCTGTTATCACAAATTCGGGCTCTCCGGGACTGGTAGCCCGTGCCGGATAGGAAGATATCTTCACGTTCGTCTCCGTGGCAGACTGAGTGGCCCTGGCCCACGTGTAAGAGAGGCCGATTATATCGTCCGGAACCCGGGTCCGGGATATCGTCCTCAGGAGTTGATAGGCGCTATCCATATCCATCGTCAGGCAGTTTATTGCTGCCGTGTGCTTCGGCTTGGGCCAGACGCTCACCGCTATCTTGGTGACCACCCCAGTAGCCCCCTGCCATCCCAGGAAAAGCCCGGCAAGGTCAGGGAGAGGGTCCCGGTCCTGCCATCCCTCGCTAACTGCACAGGAGCCAATCCTCACCAGTTCTCCTGTGGGAAGGACTACTTCCATTCCACTGGTCCAGTGTGATGCTGACCCGTATCTAAACGATAGATTGTCGAGTCCCAGCAGGAGGGCATTACCCATGACACTGGTGGAGGGTGGCGAAAAGGCATAGGTATACATCAGGCCGGGGTGGTGCCGCTCGAGGTACGCTTTCATATGACCAAACGACACTCCCGGCTCAATTATGGCATACATGTCCGTTTCATTTACTTCTATTATGCGGTTCATCCTTTTCAGGTCCAGCACCATGCCACCCTTAAGGGGTATGGTCAGCCCCCCGATGTTTCCCCCGGCAATGTAAGGAATAACAGGCACCTTTTCTTTGTTGGCAAGCCGCAGAGTCGCCTGTACCTCCTCCACCGTTTTGGGTAGAACTACAAGATCCGGCCAGCTCGGCTCAGCCTGTGTCATGTCCTGGGAGTATATATAAAGGTCTCCCTGGTTGGTCGAGACAAACTCACTCCCTACTACCTTCTCCAGTTCTTTCACCACCCCACTTATAACTGCTGCTTCCAGCATTTCTCCCACCTCCCTTATTAATCATTTCGCTTATACCAGCATGGTGTTAAAGAAATCACTGAGTTGGGCTCTGACACCATCAGATGAAAAGACCCTCCCATCACAGAAGTCTGCTTCTACGACCATGGTAGGGATTCCCACCTCATCGGCCAGCTTGTCCTTAAGCAGCTTGCTCACTGCCCACATATTCTTGCAGCCAATGTGCAGCGTCAGGATAGCTGCGTCCACCTTCCAGTCCCGGCATGCCGGAATTGCATAGTCGAACCAGTGCTCCAGCGTTCCCCAGCATTCCCTGGCCATGGGTGCGTTCAGAAGCTTTCTGGCCAGGGCCTCCATTATCTTTCTGGTGCTCGAGATGTCCTCCGCCAGCGGCGTGGTGTCGGTACCCAGCAACGTGTTCACCACGATAGCCCCAAACTCATCCTCCAGCCACCTCAGCAACTCCAGGTCATGGGCCAGCCACGTAGAGAACCATGCCAGCCTGACCTTCTCCTGGGGCAGAGGTCCCCTCCCCTGTTCAACCCTGGATTTTGCCCTCTCATAGAGACTCTTATAGAACTCCACACACTCTGGAGTTCCCGCCGCTGACATCAACACCGCTCCCATTAGCTGGCGGATGGGACAGGGCACCATCTTGGTCAGCTCATTCATCTTAAGATTGTAGTCGTGCGCAGCGTTAGAGTACTCCATCACCGTCCTGAGTCTCTCATATTCCAGCTTCTTCCCGGTGTGTTCTTCCAGGAAGGCTACCATCCTTTCTATCTCGTCGGCAACGTACTGGATTGCTCGCTCGTCCTTCCAGGTAGGTATATCTAAAGAGAAATGGGGCACTCCCAGATACTCGCTGATAATAGGGTAGGTTACCACAGTTGAATCGCAGGGCTGGGCGGGATGGACTATTGTCGTTGGTGGTGGGAGGTCCCCGGATATAGCTGCACCGATCATTATCTTCTGCGTGGAGCATACATGGTCAGCCACAAGGTTCTCCTGTGCTATGTCGATATACCTCTCGTTGGACTTATCGGGTAATGAGCAGACCGCGACCGAGAGTGCCTCTTGCATAATTGAAGGAATGTCCATGGCAAGAAAGATCTCAGGAGTACCGGCGAAAGAGTTCCAGTTGATGGGTTCGCCCTTTCTCCAGGCTTCGGCTATCCTGCCCCAGTATTTAGCTTGTACAGCGAGCCCCCATTCATACTCAGCCGGTAGACTGTCCATCTGCTCGGTAAAAATGAAATCCATGAGCGTTAGTAGATTTTTGTGCTCTGCCATTTCTACCTCCTTCTGCCCGCAATTACTTCCAGCAGGGCTTGAACCCTGGTCTTTAGCTGTTCCGAACCGCTCAGCCAGTATTCCCTTTCGAGGACCAGCAACGGGAGGTCCATCTCCTTCATCCTCTCCCCCACATAGAAAGCCTCTCCACCCCAGAGGTCACACCACTTCATCCTCTGGTAGATTACACCGTCAACCTTGAACCTCTCAATCATCTGCCTGGCGAAATCCCGACGTTCGTCCTGGCTTTCTGTCATCCTGGAGCAGGAAGGACGATTGAGGTAACCTTTGGCCAGGCCAGTCATTGCATTACCCTCGGTCTCCACCGCACTCCAGAAATACCTGCTCCCGAAGCAGAGGGTATCGGCAACCACCAGTCCGCCAGCGTCCTCTATAAGATGTAGAAAGTCAGGGTTGTCACACGCCCCGCCCATTATCATCAGCCTGCCCTGGTAGTCGGATACGTCTTCCTTCTTCTCTACCTCTGACAGCAGACGCTCCAGAAGCTGATTATAATCTTCCCTGGGCATGCGGAGACCGGCCAGGAGGACGATCATCATCTCACTCCCCTTGAGGGGCGGTTTGTCCCTTTCCCCAAGCTCGTAAAGCTTCCTGAGCAGGGCCCTGGTCTTGTTGTATGCTCTGATAGAGCTGTTTAAGGTTTCCTCGGTGATATTCACACCGAAAGCCCCCTCGACACTCTCCTTGAAATAAGTGATCTCGTCCTTGTACCAGCCCTCCGGGCCTTCGTCTACTCTATGCGGCACGCTGAGAAAATACATATAGGGAGAGCCCACTGCGTATTTCCAATTGTCGTACAGTCGGCGGATGTGGTCACAGCTATTCATCATTACTACCCCGTCAAGGAAATCGTAATCACCTTTCAGGGCAAGCTGCAGACAGCAACGGGCAAAGGTGCAGTTAAAATGAGACATATGAGCGTCGGCTTCAGTGGTCTCGGTACAGCCCGTCGGGCTCAGCCGGTAGGGCAATATACCGCCGGCGTGCAAAATCTCCTCAGGGATATAGGCGCACGTAAAGCCTACTACTTTGCCGCCCTTTTCCTTCCACTCCTTGACGGCACCATTGTACGGTGCCTCCGCCAATTCCACCAGTTCCTCTAACGCCGTCATCTACTCCTCCTTTGCCTCATATCCTGAGCAACTATTTCAAGCGTTACTGACTGATACGGCTATTCTGGAATTCTTGCAGGTCTGTTGTCAATTCACCTGGTGAACATGGACTGGTGTTGTTGCGGGTTCCCTTCCCGGAATAGCCAGGCGACAGACACACGTCCACTACCTGTCGAAGGCCGTGATTCGCTTTTCGATTTCACGACCGAGCTTGATTACTGACTCTTGCTCATCGGATAAGTACCAGCTATGCACGAATCCGAAGACCCTCTTGTCCTCACTCCTGAACGACAACATGTCAAACCTGAGCGTACCATCCTGGGTCTCGATAGCCCCCTCAGAAAGAGCAGCACCAACCCCAATAGCGGGATAGCTCACTACAATCCGTGGTTCGGGAAGGTCGAAGCCCTGCTCTGCAGCCACGAAATCAAGGAAGGTCGTTATCATATCACGAACGGCGTTCTCATCGAACAGTGTCCTGGCGGTATCACTCTGCTCCGTTGCGTCCTCAATTATCCTGAGGAAGCAGTAGACAAGTTGGAAAGGACTCTCAGACGCGAATGCATGTGGCTCACTGGCATCAATCCCGAGGCCGAGGTTTTCTTTGGTCAGACCCTGGGCAAGAGCCTGCCACTCGTCCAGCATCACAAAACCGGAGGGAAGCACGGAGGATAGGTCCAGCACAGCAGGCGCGTCCTCTAAAGTCATACCCGTTGGCTTCTGAACCGTCAGCGCTGTGCACCCCGTCACCACCACGACTGAGACCAGTACAGTCAGCGCCAGTGTTATTGTCCTGGGGAAGACCTTCATATGTGCCCCCGACGCAACTCACGAGCCCACACGCAGCGATAACGGATGGTACACAGGGCTCCTATTATGCCAAGTTCCAGTAGGTACCACATGGTAACACCAGGTCGTCTTTCCTGCAATACTGGCACCGGGCCGGTTGCCTCCCCACCATCCTCTGGAATGAGGGTAGCGGCAAGTATCCTGCCATAATGTGACACCGGGGTCTCGACCACGACACCTGGTTACACGAGAAGCCATATTGTGCGGATGGTAGCAAAACCACGGGTTATTCCGATTCAAGACGATATACTCTCGCGGCGGTATCATGGAAAAGGGCGGCTTTGTCTCCGGGAGAGAAGTCCCCGGTGATGCGCTTAAAGGCATTCCACATGATAGTGTACGAATACGACACCTTATCGACCGGGAAATTGCTCTCGAACATACATCGGTCTACCCCAAACTGCTCAATGCACCAGTGGTAGTACGGTGCCATGGCCTCAGCCAGCTCGGTTGAGTTCGGTGGAGTTGTTTGCTCATTCCAGCCGAAACCGCAGACCGGCATACCGAGACCGCCGAGCTTTACAAACACGTTGGGGCAGGTCGATAGCTGAGCGATTCCAGTCTTCCATTGCTGGAACACACTCTCACTCTTCCCGGCGTATGGGCCGATACCGAGTAGCCCCCCAATGTGGTCCACGATAATGGGAGTATCCGGAAAGGCTCTTGCCAGGTCCGCTAGCTCCGCCAACTGTGGATGATAGAGCCATGCATCGAAACTCAAGCCGTACTTATGCAAGCATCCGAACCCCTCCCGGAACCTGGAATCCAGTAGCAGCCCCTTGGGAAAGTTCATATAGGGCCTGATATCAGTACTCGCATCCCAGACGCTTGAATGCCGAATCCCGCGAAATCGATTGATACTGGCGGCTATGTGTGCCTCCAGCACCGCTGCTACCGCGGTACCCAGGGTGAGGTCGGCATGACTTACTATCCCGGCGGCGACTTCAGTTGTCCCGTATTGACCGCTCGCGCTCTGAGCTGCAATTCCCTGCACGAATTCCGTCTCACCGACAGGCAGCATCTCCTGAGGCCCATCCTTCCGGTACATCGACCTGCACTCTACGAATACGGTCCGGACAATGTTGTGTCCTCCTCCTGTGTCTTTCAGTAGCTCCTCGAGCAGGTAGCGGTTACCGGGACGGTCCTGGTGGGCAGGACGGTCCCACAGGTGGTGGTGCGGGTCACAGATGGGTAGCCCGGGGTCTATTGGCTCCTCAATCGTTATCTTCAGCCATGCTTCGTGCTCGGTCACCATGTCATACCTCCTTTCCTGAGAACTGGCGGTCTACGCTCCTGTGATATTTTGGTGCCTTAGTACCTTTTCCAGTGACGGTTGCATTATCATCCCAAGGAACTGGCTGATAGCGAAGTCAGGTCGCCGGGTTACTCTCCATCCATCTCTTCTCGCATCGTCTGTTCCATCATCTCTTGCATCATATTGGTGCTGCACAAATCGCAGGAATTGCCTTCCGGCTTTTCCTTTGTCAGGGAAGGGGCATCCAGAACGACATCGACTACACGCGATAAG
>DATKWT010000084.1 GCA_035529395.1 Dehalococcoidales bacterium
GATACGTGTGTCCATCGGCTGATTGACCTGCTTCTTGTACGTGGCCAGTGACGGTGTACCCTCTTGAAATCTGAGAATATGCGTCACGTTGGGAATCTCATGGTATTCAAAATCACTATTCACAAGTTCTGCCATCTTCACTAGGTCTGAAGGGTCTACCTGAATATCCTTGGAGCCCGTAATAGCCAGAGCCGGTATCTTCATGCGAGACAAATCCGGTGCCGGGTCGTAGTCTATGAACTCACGCAACCATTTGGCGTTCAACCTCGCGACAAGCTGCACACGGTACGAGTCCTTCGTAGACCGTTTAATCTTGTCCATCTGTTTCTGCTGTGCCTTGGCAATATCGATACGCAGCAATTTGATTAATAATCCGTTCAGTCCTTTCATACCGGCGGCAACCTGTCGGGTTTGCCACCTCAATATGTCTTCGCCGCGCTGTGCTGCTCCGGCCAGAAGGACGGCTCCTGCTACGTCAACACCCTGTCCGGCCAGCCTGACAGCAATCAACGCACCCTCGCTGTGACCTAGCAGGAATACTGCTCCGGGTTTAATTTCCTTGTTGGACTTGACGTAATCCAGCGCCGCCAGAGTGTCTGTAGTATTGTCAGAGAACCCGGTAGTCCAGTAATCACCTTCGCTGGCACCGACACCCCTTTTATCAAACCTCAGGCTGGCAATTCCCTCCCCGGCAAACAAAATGGCAAATTCACGGAACAGGTTAATAGGAAACTTTTTGTGGTTTTCATTCCGGTCGACCTGTCCGGAGCCGGCAATAAACAAAACTGCCGGGAAAGGTCCCCTCGAATCCGGCATCGCCAGAGTGCCATACAAATTAAGGGCTTCCGATTTAAAGGATACCTCTTGCTCAATCATATGAACTATCCCTCTGCCCCCACATTTCACCCCAGCTTCATGACCTTGATTAGCTCCTGCACCGACTTTGCCGAGTCCGTCAGAGCGTCTTTCTCTTCGGCCGTAAGCTGCAACTCGATTACCTGTTCAACACCACTGCGGCCCAGCTTCACCGGTACGCTGATGACGGTGTCCGTTACACCGTACTCTCCATCCAGGCGTACCGCACAGGGCAGAATCCTCTTCTTATCGAGCAGGACTGCCTCCACCATCTGGGCAATCGCCGCTGAGGGTGCGTAGAAGGCGCTCCCGGTCTTGAGCAGCCCGACAATCTCCGCTCCACCGCCGACGGTACGTTCCACCAGCCGGTCAACGGTCTCCGCGGGCAGGATTTCGGTTATCGGGGTGCCGTTGACCGTGGTCAGGCGGGGGACAAGCACCATGCTGCGGCCGTGCTCTCCCAGGACGCAGGCAGCCACATCCTCGACGGATACATCGAGCTCCTCGGCAATGAAGCTGCTCAATCGGGCGGTATCGAGGACACCGGACAGGCCGAATACGCGGTTCCGGTTGAACCCGCTCTCATGAAGGGCCAGGTAGACCATGGCATCGACCGGATTTGTGGCCACGATAACCACGCAGTCCGGTGACTGGCTGACGGTATTCCGGGTAACCGCAGCAATAATCTCCTTGTTGGTCAGAAGCAGGTCGTCACGACTCATACCCGGTTTCCGGGCCACGCCGGAAGTGATTACCACCACGTCCGAACCGGCGGTCTCTGCATAGCTGTTGGTGCCTGTCAGACAGGTGTCGAACCCGAGCACCGGGCCCGATTCCTGGATATCCAGCGCTTTCCCCTGGGGCAGCCCCTCGACAATATCGAGCAGGGTAATATCGGCGTAGTCGCGCTCGGCAATACGCTGCGCACAGGAAGAACCAACGTTACCGGCACCAATGATACTGACCTTGAAACGATTGCTCATCGACTTTCCTTTCTTCATTTGTGGATATCCTCCTAATTCTACTATTTTCCTCTCCGGTGGGCAATAGGCTACACTGTCATTCTGAGCTTACCTGCTGGTTTTACCAGCAGGCCACAGCCGAAGAATCTCTCTCTGTCATTCTGAGCTTACCTGCTGGTTTTGCCAGCAGGCCACAGCCGAAGAATCTGGGGGAGGGGTCTTAGATTCTGTGCCGCTGCTAGAGCGGCCCTCCTCTGCGTTCTGTTCAGAATTACAGGAAAGAACGGGGAGTCAAAGAGGGGTTTCGCCCCTTCTGAGGGGCGCCCCCTCTATAAAATCTCTTCCCCTTCCCTTTATCGAAGGGGAAGGCACCGCCCCTTCTGAGGGGCGCCCCATCTGGGCCGCACGGGGATAGGTTTACCATATTATTGTGAAGAAAGGTCTGGCATCCTTCTGATCACTGGACATAACTACCTTTTAGATAGACATAACACGAGAAACAATTCACACTCGGTTAGCCTCGATTTGTTTCCCGTTATTTCTTTTTTTTGTCTGGTTTGTCGCCATTGGCCCTGTCTGTCACTGGTGTACCGGACGAGTGCGATTCCTTGGCAACGGGGGCCAATCGGCTTATCAAGCCGGACGCACTCAGCTTGACAAGCCGAGCGCAATCGGCGAAAATCTTACCGGACTGTACTCGGGAGTGGACAGGCAGCATAAGCTACCTGTCCACTAATTTCATGACAGGGGGAAAGTAATGCAGCAAGCGCTGACCGACCTCACGGTGCTGGACCTCACTCATTATGTGGCCGGCCCGTACTGCACCAAGCTCCTGGCCGATTACGGTGCAAAGGTCATCAAGATTGAGAAGCCCGGTGCTGGTGACGGGGCGCGGCGACTGGGCCCCTTCTACGGAGATGACCCCCACCCTGAGAAGAGCGGCCTTTTCCTCCACCTGAACACCAACAAGAAAGGAATCACCCTCAACCTGAAGACCGCTACCGGCACCAGGATATTTAGTGAGCTTCTCAAAGACGCACACATACTGGTAGAGAACTTTTCACCGAGGGTGATGCCCGGTCTGGGCCTGGATTATGAGACCCTGGACAGTACCAACCCGGGGCTGGTGATGACGTCCATCTCCAACTTCGGACAGACCGGCCCCTACCGTGATTATGTGGCAACAGAGCTGGTCAGTTTCGCCATGGGCGTTCATATGTACAACGAAGGCGAACCAGACCGTGAACCGCTGCGGTTCCCCGGTTACAAGTCGCAATACCTGGCGGGGACACACGCTGCCGCGGTCACCATGGGAGCCTACTTCGGGAGCAAGGCAACCGGAGCCGGCCAGCATGTGGACGTCTCCATCATGGAGTGCATGGTGGCTCCCCCGGAAGGGGCGGCCGTACTGATGGGCTATGCGTTCTCGGGAGCGCAGGCAGGCAGGCAGGGGTCCCGCAGAGAGGGGTCTTTCCCGTGGGGCGTCTACCCATGCAAGGACGGCCATATCTTCGTCTACGGGATAGTCGGTTTCTTCTGGCCACGCATCGCTGCCTGGATGGGGATGCCCGGGCTGGTTGAGGACGAGAGATTTGCCACTCCGGAAGCCAGGAGAGAGCACCACAGTGATTTTGATGCCATTTTCCTGCCCTGGCTACTGGAGCACACTCGTGACGAGCTGTTTCACTCGGCGCAGGCGCAGCGGCTACCGGTTACACCCGTATACGCCATAGATGAAGTCCTCAAGGACGCCCAGTTCAACGCCCGCGGTTTCTTTCAGGAGATAGAACATCCCGTTATCGGAAGGGCTACCTACCCCGGACTACCGTTCAAGCTGCCGGAGACGCCGACGATGCCGCAGAAACCGGCACCCTTGCTCGGCGAGCATAATTATGAAGTCTACTGTGAGCGGCTGGGGTACAGTCGCCAGGACCTGGTGCGACTGCGCGAGATGAATATCATCTAAACGGTCTCTATTAATTCAGCAGGAGGTACCTATGTCCCGACTACCCCTGGAAGGTATCAAGGTTATCGACCACGGCATTGTCTATACCGGAACGGCGGCCAACACGCTACTCGCCGATATGGGCGCTGAGGTCATAAGGGTAGAGTCCATCGGGCGCTTTCCCGCCATGACCAGAGGTTACCGCCCCCGGCCGGCACCCGGGCTGGAGGAATATCCGGGTTATGTAGACGGCGAGCCTGGCGACAGGCCCTGGGACCGCTGGTTCCAGTTGCACGCCATGAACCGTAACAAGCTCGGCATAACCCTGGAGCTGAACCGACCCGAAGGGATTGAAGTATACCATAAGCTGGTGCGGCGTGGCGACGTTATCATCGAGAACTTCTCCCAGGGCACCATGGAGCGGTTGGGACTGGGCTACGAGGCACTTAAAGGGGTGAAGCAGGATATCATCATGATTTCGGCGTCCGGTCTGGGGAAGGAAGGCCCCTACAAGGGATACAGCACCTTCGGCACCAACCTTGATGCCATAACCGGCATGACAGTGCTCCGGGGCTACCCCGGGTCCGACCTCACCGAGCGGGACCCGATTCCGGTCTGGACCGACAACGTGGCCGCCAGTACGGTAGCCTTCGCCGCTCTGGTTGCACTGCAGTACCGTGAGAAGACCGGCAAGGGACAGTTCATTGACCTTTCCCAGGCGGAGGGCTTTCTCCCCCACATGGGCGAGACCCTGATGGACTACACCATGAACGGGAGAATCGGCGAGGCCATCGGCAATCGTGACCCCTCGAATGCGCCGCAGGGCTGCTACCGCTGTCGTGGTGAGGACCGGTGGGTCACCATCTCCGTCACGTCGGACGAGGAGTGGCAGGCTTTTTGCAGGGTACTGGGTAACCCTCCCTGGACAGAGGATGAACGCTTCACCGACGTGCTCTGTCGCTGGGCAAACCAGGATGAGATGGACAGGCACATCGAGCAATGGACGGTACAGCACAACCCGTACGAAGTCATGTATATCCTCCAGGCTGCGGGAGTGGCCGCCGGTCCGATGCTCACACCCGCCGACGAGTACAGCGACCCTCACCTCAACGAGCGGGGCTTCTTCCAGGAGGTCACCCACCGGGAGGCCGGCACCCACCGCTACCCGGGGATGTTCTTCAAGTATTCAAAGACGCCGGCGGACATCCGTACTCCGCCCAACTGTCTCGGCGAGCACAACGACTACGTCTATGGAGAACTCCTGGGCATGTCCAGAGAAGAGATAACCCGACTCTCCGAGTTGGGCGTCATCGGCACGGAGTACCTGGAAGGGGTGTAGGCGGGGAATATATCCAGTGAATTATAGAGATAGAAGTCTATCTGAAATACAATCGTTGTGTGGCAATGTGTAAGAGTGGCTATGGCAGACGATGTAAAACAACCTGTTGAAAGTGCTGGCAGTACACGTAATTTCATTACGAAAGCAGACCTGGAAGGTCTACCCGAACCAGTCCGGAGGAATCTGCGCTATGTACGTGTCATTGGAAAACAGAGAATACGCACAGTCCGTCTGAAACAAGAGGGGTTCTTTAAACTCAAGCCCGGTCAGAACTGGCTGCCCGTACGTGCCGGACAGTACTTTACCACGGAACCACCCGGTTTGGTATGGCAGGCTACAATCAGAATGAACCCTTTGCTCTGGGTATCGGGCAAAGATACTTACTCCCGGGGCAAAGGTAATATGAAAATGAAACTCTGGTCCTTTATCAAGTTTTCCGACATAAGGGGGCCAAAGCTGGACCAGGGAACAATGCTCAGGTATCTCAGTGAAATAATCTGGTTCCCCACCGCATATTTAAGCAACTACCTGGAATGGGAACCGGTTGATGCGGATACTACGCAGGTAACGATGAAATATGGTGGTGTAACAGCTTCGGCACTACTAAGTTATGACAGTGAAGGCAGGTTAACCGGATTCGTCGCAGACAGATACATGGGTGGGAAAGATGATGCTACTCTGGAAAAATGGTCAGTGGTACCCGGCGAATACAAAGAGGTACACGGACTGATGATACCGTTCAAAGGTGAGGTAACCTGGAATCTGGCCAGTGGTGATTTCACCTGGGCAAATCTTGAAGTAACCGACATTAATTACGCCTGACCTCCGCTCATCCTTCCGGTGTTGATGTGTATACCATATTGAATTCTGTTGCCAGATTCGCTGGACCAGACTGGTCTGGACCGTGCACCCTGACATTGACAATCTTTAGTAATTTGCCCTAGACTGTAATTGATAATCATTTTCAATTATTAACTCAGATGAAAGTAACGGAAAAGACCATCTTCTCAACATTGCGAAAAAACGGCTATAAAGTGACGCCACAGCGTCGCGTTGTAATTCAGGCTATTGCCGACAGTGAGGACCACCTGACACCCGCCGAAATATATAACATGGTAAACCGGAACAAACCCGGTACTGGCCTGGTGACCGTCTACCGTACCCTGGAGGTTCTTATCGCCCTTAACCTTGTCTGCGAGCTTCACACCGGCACCAACTGCCCCAGCTACACGCTCAGCATACCCCAGCACCATCACCACCTGGTATGCTCCGATTGCGGCAAAGTCGTTGACTTCACCGGGCACAATCTGGCAGAGCTGGAAGAAAGGCTGGCCCGGGAGAGCGGGTTCAGAATCGATGACCACATACTTGAATTCACCGGCCGCTGCCGTACCTGCCAGGAGATGTCCGGCACTGTATCCGCCGCCAGGTAATAGAGGATGTTTCGTCTAATAGTAACCGAACTGAGACACCACGTTCTGTTCACAGTGCTCGGCGCTGCCTCCGGAATAGTCTTCGTCATCATTATCGCCCTGACCGATACACTACCGGTCGTCTCCGGTGCATCGGAAACGGTGTTTAGCATACTACACCCGCTGCACGTGGTATTAAGTGCCGCGGTCACAACGGCAATGTACCGCAGGCACTCGCGCGGGCGCATCCTGCCCACTATCCTCATCGGGTACTTCGGGGCAATCGGTATTGCCACCATCAGTGATTCCCTGGTCCCATTTCTCGGGGAGAGCCTGCTCCACCTGCCCCACGCGGAAGCTCACATTGGCTTCATCGAGATGTGGTGGGTGGTGAACCCGGCCGCTCTACTCGGTATTGCTCTGGGCCTCTGGAAGTCTGTGACCAGGTTCCCTCACGCCGGGCACGTCTTCCTGAGCACCTGGGCATCCCTGTTCCACATCATCATGGCCATGGGCACAACGGTAGAATGGCTCCTTGTCCTGCCGATATTCGCCTTCCTCTTCCTTGCCGTGTGGTTTCCATGCTGCCTGAGCGATATCGCTTTCCCCCTGCTCTTCTCAAGGGAGGGAGTGCATTCTGAGGAACACTAGCCCAACCCCACGCAGAGATGAGGAGGTATAGTCCGGGACCCGAGTATTTGTCCTGGGCACCAGACTCAGATATCATGGTTTCCAGAGCCGGCATGGAGAGAGGTATCAAAGGGTGGAAAAATCCGGAATCGTCATCATCGGGGGCTTTCTCGGAAGCGGCAAGACAACCCTGCTCAAGAAGCTGCTCGAATGGGAGTTCGAACGGGGCACCAGGCCGCAGGTGATAATGAGCGAGTTCGGTGATTTCGACGTCGATGGCGCCATTATCGGTGACTGCCGCATTGACATTTCGGCTATCGTCAGCGGCTGTATCTGCTGCGGTTCGAGAGACGAACTGGCCGATGCCCTGACCGGGATGCTGCGCTCTGCACCCGGCTCACCGATATATATCGAGGCAACCGGAGTAGCCGACCCGGCCGGTGTACTCACGGCCATTACGCCCGTCATCGGTGATAGCGGTAACTTCGTCAGGAAGGTAATCGTTATCCATGACGCCAGCCGACACGACAGCCTGGATAAAGACGCGGTTCTCGTCGAGCGACAGCTTATGGCGGCTGACCACATTATCCTGAACAAGTGTGACCTCGTACCGGATAAGGTCGATACTATCATCGAAGAAGTGGCAGCGGTCAATCCTGCCGCTACGATAACAAAAGCCGTGGCCTGCGCCGTAGACCCGGAGGAGATGACCCGGGGTGTCACTGCCGTGAAAGCGGGGCTGGGGAACGAGCATGGTGACGACCATTACAGCAGCTTCGCCTTCCAGCTTGAGTCCCGCCTATCTCAGACCGCACTGGAGAAGTGGCTGGAGTCACTACCACCGACCGTTCTCCGGGTCAAAGGGTTCGTCCGATTACAGGGGCAGAATGGCCTCTTCGAGGTACAGGCAACCCGGGGGCAGTTCAGCATCACGCCCTTCCCCACGCGGGGATGGCAGGACTCGGTACTGGTCGCCATTACTCATCCCATGCCCGCCGAGGAGCTGGTCAGGGGATTTCAGGACTGCGTGGCTGCCCGGGAAACCACCTGAGCCAACCCCCCAAACCTAAGTAATCCCTGTCAGGGTAATATTTGTCCATTCTGTGCGCTCTCACGACTATCGGTGACTGTATCGGAATGCCGGGATTGACCCCGGCAGCAACTCCGCCTACAATAGTCGTGAGCGCCCACTGCGGTGGGGCCCACTAAAGTGGGGAACCAGCAAAGGGTGAGGAGTTGTCGTGAATCTTGCCGTCCAGCTTGCCCCACAAAATAAAAAGGGGTTGCTACTGGCCAACCCGGTGATGAACGCTTCCGGTACATTCGGCTATGGTACCGAGTACAGCCACCTGCTTGATATCCGGAGACTGGGAGCTATCGTATGCAAGGGCACGACCCTTAAACCGAGAGAGGGCAATCCCCAGCCACGACTAGCTGAGACACCCTCCGGCGTACTCAACTCAATCGGGTTGCAGAACATAGGAGTTGAGGCACTGATTAGGGAAAAGGCACCACTCTGGGCAGACTGGCAGGTGCCCGTCATCGTCAATATCGCCGGTGAGACTATCGAGGAGTACGCGCAGTTGGCCGCCCGGTTGGACAAGGTAGCCGGAGTCAGCGGTGTCGAGGTGAACATCAGTTGCCCCAACGCAGCTGCCGGTGGTGCCGAGTTCGGCATCTATCCCGGTCCCGCCGCAGCAGTGACCGCAGCCGTCAGGAAAGCAACTTCTCTGCCCGTCATGGTAAAGCTCACCCCTAATACCGGTGACATCGTGGGGGTGGCCGTCGCCGTGGCCGAAGCCGGTGCCGATGCCGTCTCGCTGATAAACACTATCAAGGGCATGGTGGTAGATACCGTAAAGAGGCAGCCCCTGCTGGGCAACGTCTTCGGAGGGCTGTCCGGCCCGGCAATCAAGCCAGTGGCGCTCTACATGGTCTACCAGGTGGCCGGAGCGGTGGATGTGCCGGTGGTAGGATACGGCGGGATTACGTCTGCCGCCGACGCCATCGAGTTTATCATGGCGGGTGCCAGCGCCGTGCAGGTAGGCACTGCCAGCCTGACCAGCCCACGAGCACCGCTCGATGTCCTCGAAGGGATAGAGAAGTACATGCGTGATGAAGGAATCGAGGATATCAGGGAGCTTATCGGTGCGGCGAGGAAGCCCTGAATGACCACGCCTGACGTATCCATAGTAGACAGCCACGCCCACCTGACCGCCAGCGAGTTCGACGAAGACCGTGCCGACGTAATCGCTCGTGCGCGTGACGCCGGTGTTGGCACTATCGTAACCGTGGGGACGGAACTGGAATCGAGCCGAGCAGCGATAGCACTGGCAGAGCAGCACCCCGGAATACTGGTGGTGGCAGGTTTTCACCCCCACGGAGCGGATAGTGTCTCCCGCGAGGACATCACCGCCCTGGGTGAACTTGCCCAACACCCAAAGGTGGTTGCCATCGGGGAAATCGGACTGGACTTCCACCGGGACTACTCGTCACGTGAGCGGCAACGGGAGGTGCTACGCTGGCAGCTTACGCTAGTGGCGGAGCTTGACCTGCCCATCGTGGTCCACTGTCGCGAGGCCCATGAAGAGATGCTGCCCATACTTCGCGAATGGACGCGAAATCTAGGGGCTTCCCTCACATCGCCCCCGGGCATCATTCACTGCTTCGTGGGAGACACCGAAACCGCCCGCAAGTACCTGGACATGGGGTTCTATCTCTCCCTGGCGGCCTACATCGGCTACCCGTCCAGCAGGTACGCTCACGACACGATACGCGCCATCCCCTCCGACCGGCTGCTGGTGGAGACGGACTGCCCCTTCTTCGCCCCGCAGAGGATTCGTGGGAAACGCTGCGAACCGGCCTACGTAAGAGATACCGTGGTCGAGCTTGCCAGGATAAGGGGAGAGTCCGTGGAGAAGGTGGCGAGAGACACAACCCAGAATGCGCAGCGACTATTCGGCGCAGGGAAGGGGCTATCCAGTCACTGAGTAGCACTGCTGGCACACTGAAAATATTCTGAAGGGAAACAAATCACAGCTAACAGGCTCGATTTGTTTCCGTGGTTATGTTAAGTATATTACTGCCTATTGTCACTATACAGGACAGATGGGTCAACTACTCAAGATGAAGAAGGAGCGCACCCTCATCACGGTACAGGTCCAGCCCGGCGCCAGCCGGAACCAGGTCGCGCGCTACACCGACGGCGTCCTGCACGTGCGGATTGCCGCGCCTCCGGTCAGGGGCAAGGCCAACCGGGAGCTGATTGCGTTCCTCAGCGATGTCCTCGGCGTGAGTAAGAGCAGCCTGTCAATAGAGAAAGGCCACACCAGCCGGAGGAAGGTCATTGCGGTGGAGGGGATGGAGCAGGGGGAGGTTGTGGGACGGATTGAGGGTTTGGATAGGTGAGCGGTGTGGTGGTGCTCTAACCCTCGCCCCTAAGATGCAGGGAGGAGTAAGGGGGGCTCCCCTAAGAAGGGGGACACCCCTCTCTAACTCTCCGAAGCGGAACACGGCTCAAGGGGGACACCCCCTTAGACCCCCGTTCCATAGGGGTTGCACCCCTCTGGACACCCCAAAATGGTGCGAGGGTATCTCCATAGGCAGGGACCGTTTTCACCTAAGGGGGTACCGAGATACTGTGGCAATATCTGGCCAGACACGCAGGCTGTACCCGGCAGACGATTATCGCCCTTGAGCAGGGAAAATACGTGCCTTCCATCAAGCTCGCATTCGGGCTTGCCAGGGCCTTCGGCGTCACGATAGAAGAGGTCTTTCAATACGGGGAGACAGAATAGGTGGTTGCGGGAATGGGGGAGGGGGAGGTTGTGGGACGGATTGAGGGTTTGGAGGGTGTACAGCGGTGCTTTGACCCTCGCCTCTGAAGGTGAAGGGAGGATTAAGGGGGGGCTCCCCTCAGAAGGGGGACACCCCCTTAGACCCCCGTTCCATAGGGGTTGCACCCCTCTGGACACCCCAAAATGGTGTGGGGCCAGTTGGTCGGCAGGCGTCATTCGCACCTTATAGACTAGCGCGCTGTTCCGGCAAGAGCTGGCCAGACACGCAGGCTGTACCCGACAGACGATTATCGCCCTTGAGCGGGGGAAATACGTGCCTTCCATCAAGCTCGCCTTCGGGCTTGCCAGGGCCTTCGGCGTCACGATAGAAGAGGTCTTTCAATACGGGGAGACAGAATAGGTGGTTGCGGGAATGGGGGAGGGGGAGGTTGTGGGACGGATTGAGGGTTTGGAGGGTGTACAGCGGTGCTTTGA
>DATKWT010000085.1 GCA_035529395.1 Dehalococcoidales bacterium
GCTACGATGAGCACAGCCAAGCCCGCCATAACGAGATACAGGAAGTAACGAAGGACCCGGGCAATCCTACCCGCCAATCTAGCTCTTCTCAATTCTCTATCAGTTAGCTTTTCCATTCCTCTCCCTCTTCAGAAACCGTTCCGCGTAGGCGATGCGGTAGAGAACAGTGAGGTTGGTCAGGGCAGCTATGGCGATCAGGCAGAAGTAACCCTGGCCGGCAACGGCCCCGACCGCAATCACGAGTAGCCTTATATCCCGGGAGGCCGCCGACTGAAGTCCGCTGTCGAACCGGTGCTGGTGGTTTGTGCCGATGCGCGCCCTACTGTAGCTGACACAGACCGTACCCGTGGCCGCCAGGAATCCGACAAGCCAGATTCCGGGATAGGCCTCGTTGGCCAGAGACCACAGGGTAAGTCCCAGGACCACTACGATATCGGCGTAGCGGTCGAGCACCGAGTCAAGGAAGCCGCCAAAGGTGGACGTCATCCCCTTGAGGCGGGCCAGACTGCCGTCGACGCCGTCAACGATAGAAGAGAGCTGCACCAGGAGGCCGGCAGCTATGTTCTGCCCGAGAAGGAAGCATGCCAGGGACAGGATGGAAATGCCAAAGGCAGCCACGCTGACCTGGTTGGGCGTCACCGGCGTCCTGGCCAGCAGCCGGGCACATGGCTCCGAAATCCTGCGATTGAGATGCCTGGAAACGTAGCCGTCATAGACTCCGGTTTTCATACTGGTCTCACTCTACCCCTGACCGTATCGAGGTCTTCCTTGGTGTCTACATCCATCCAGAAGCACCCGCCGACATCACAGGTTCGGAAACGGTGCCCCTGCCCCACGATGAACCGGACAGCGTCACTAATCTCAACGCCAAGGCCGTGGCGCCGAACAAGCCCGTCGAGGAAATGGAAGAAGCGGCCCGTCAGGAGAAACACCCCGGTGTCCAGGGCATCCCACCGGGCCAGGTCCTTACCAATGTTTTTGATACAGCCGTCACCATCCAGGGCGACCTTGGTTGCCTCGTCGATGTTGAGGTATTCTCCCGGGCTATGGTCAACGCAAAGGGTTTCTTCGGCAGGGCCGTTCTCCACCAGGCGCTTGACCAGCCCCTCTGCAATGACGTGGTCCGCCATGCAGAGGACTACCGGCTCTCCCTGCACCCACTGGCGGGCCTTATGGACCGAGACCGCGTTGCCTCCCCAATAGTCATCATTGGGGATGTAGCTCAACCTGACTCCGAACTGGCTGCCGTCACCGAGAACTTCCCAGATCCTGTCCCCCAGGTAGCCGACGACAACGGCTATTTCATCAATACCGGCCGCGGCCTGTGCCGCGAGGGGATAGCCTATCAGCGGCCTGCCGCCGACGTCCAGCAGGGCCTTAGGTACCCCTAGCGTCAGGACACCCAGCCGGTCGCCATCCCCAGCTGCCAGAATAATTCCTTTCATCACTCTCCCTTGGCGACTTTTGCCTTTCTCTTGGCCAGTTCCTTCTTGCAGGCAGCGCAGTTGTCAGGAGAGTCATCTTGCCCCTGCTCTAACGGCCCTCGGTAGAAGCCCCACTTACGGCAGAGCGACATCTGCTCAACAAAATAGTGAGCCTTCTTGCTCAGGCCCGGGAATCCCCAACCTTCTGTGACCTTAGACTCTGTCATATTTCACATCCACGGTACTTTAGTCCTGTTTACGCGCCGACGCATCGGCTAGCGCCTTCGCTTTCTTTCTCAACTCTGTTTCCACCTTGCGGTCGGCGTCGGCTGCTTTCCCCAGCACTTCCCGCGCCCTGGCCAGCGCCCACATTGCCTCCCTTTGGGAAGCATCTGTCACTGCAACCAGTATTCTGCCGAGTAGCTTGATGCGCGGTGAAACTACTACATCAGCGTTCGACAGCCCTAACTTCAGCTTAGTCTCTTCGTTCAGCTCACCAATTGGTATACCATTCGGCATCATAGTCCCCTTAACATTCCTGTTAACTTTACTGTAACCGGTCTCCGGCGCTTCTCATATTTCCTTTCAAGGTAACAGGCCTTGCACTGAGCAAAACCGGGATAATAAAACTCGGTATCTGCCGGCCACCAATCACCACATATCCAACACTTCTTTTCCGGTTGGCCATCCTCGTCTAAGCGTTGTTCCGCCACACTATTTAACCCTTTTTTTATTCCGGTTTTAATTCCATGGTGGCTCGAGATAATCCTCACCTAGCAGCTTTGCCGCCTTCTCGCAAATGACCATACCCGCGAGCTGGTTCCCTCCCCAGGGCGCACACCATACCTGGGAAAAGAATCGAGCGACCGTTCGCCAGGAATAGTCTCTCTCCACCCGTAGTTGTCGTATTAACTTGGCGGACTCCCGGCTAACTTCGATGTGCTGACGAAAGTGCTGAAAGGTCTTATTACCAGCATCCGCTAGGGCAGTGAGTTCGGCTGGAGAGAGCCCGCGCAGCCGAGAGACCTCAGCCTGAGCCTCCTTATTTCCCCTGCCTTCAGCTATGGCAAGGTCCATAGCCTCATAGGGCGTAATACCATCAGCAGCCGACCTTAGTACACGGTCCCAGGTAACGAGGATGGCACCGCCCTCCGTTGCATCCTTTATGATTCGATTATCATCAGGGTCAAGCATACTTGCCACACTCTCCTCTGCGTATCGCGCCTATTACACGCCTAAATCCTCAGCGCTTCTGATAGTAGGCCGTTACTGTCAATCAGTTGGTTATCTCGATAGTTTTCACATTCGGGACACTTTGGCAGGTAACCTCCAGAGCCGTACAACATTGAGACCTTGCCGAGGTATGCTGTACTGTTCAGCTCCCCGGGCTTCGTCTCGAACTCTGTCCCACATTTGCTACACTTGGCTTTGAACACCTTTTTCTCTCCTCTCCCTCCTGCGTGTAACGTAGCTTATACGCCTATGTGTTAGTGGCCGGCAGGACGGTTACCTTATCAAGTAGCCTGTCCACTCTCGGAGACTTGCTCGATTTGTACTTGTCCTGCCAGCCCTCATACTGGCCTTATTCTGGGCGTATACCCCCTATAGATACACAGGCGGGGTGATGCGGTCCAGCATATACCCGCCTGCCCTTCCCTCGACCGACACGACAGGGGTTCCATCACCTAGCAGCCATGCCGGGGTCCGGGTGCGGGTGTGCTCGACCTGCTGGTCGTCATTCACCAGGTGGACTAGCGTACCCGGTGGATACTTGTCATTCCAATCATCGACTCTTTGCTGCTGTTCCATTATCCAATCTCCTTACAGTACACGAATACTGTCAATCTCCTTTGACTGGTTTAAGTCGACAGTCGGTTATAGCAACTGGCAGCCCGGGCATATCGTCCCACTCAACAAAATAGATAAAGACAATATCCTGCTCCATCTTTCCCTTTGCCAGACTCTCAGCTCTAAAGGCTGGTGGAACAGGTCCCCAGGCGCCAACTATGGTACCCTTTGCTCCATCCCGGTGGGTATCATCGGGATCACTGTTTGTCTTCTCTACCCTGGTCCCTTTGTTCCACTCACCCTCATCGCCACCGACGATTATTTTCGGCCCCTGGCTCCCCGTAGCCGCTTCTGTGAGAAGTCTTGCACCGGTAGGACAAAGGTCAAAGCAGTGATTTCTGCATTGACTACAGATGTCAAGGTGAGCGTGAAATCTATCTATTCTCTGGTATACGGATTCCTCAGTCATGTTCTCACCTCCACAGTACTCCTCTACTGTTTATCTGCTGGAGCCCCTTCTATCACTGCAGGGTCGTCAAGGAAGTCTCTTAATTCTCGAGAGTGGTCAGGGTGCCTCATTTCCTCGAGGGCTTTACTTTCAATTTGCCGGATTCTCTCTTTCGATAGGTCGAGCTCCTGGGCTATTTGCCGAAGGGATCTTGGCCCCTCCCCTTCGCGTTGTCCGAGGCCAAACCTCATCTCTATCACGCGCCTCATTCTTTCAGGGAGCGTGCTTAATATCTCGCCGAGCCTCTCTCCAAGGAGACCCCTTTCAAGCTCCTCAATCATCTCAGTTTCTCCATCGTATGT
>DATKWT010000086.1 GCA_035529395.1 Dehalococcoidales bacterium
GTGTAAAGCAAGTGCTCTAACCAACTGAGCTAACCGCCCGGGATGGCGCGCTTGGCGGGGCTCGAACCCACGGCCTCAGCCTCCGCAGGGCTGCGCTCTATCCAACTGAGCTACAAGCGCACGAAATGAAAATGGTGCCGAAGGTGAGATTTGAACTCACACGCCCTTACGGACACTACGCCCTGAACGTAGCGCGTCTGCCATTCCGCCACTTCGGCACTACCTGATAACATAATTTAACGTATCCCGGACAAGTAGTCAACTGCCTGTACTCGTCCGGTACATTAGTGATACTCCGGCACAGCCGACGCTGGTTGCTATTGGAGAATACTTGTGCGTTTAACTATGGTACTGGCCGCATCCTCATGTGGCAATGCCTCATTCCCTTTACGCCTTTCTCTTCTGGAGAAAGGGGCAAGAAGAAGGCCTCCCCTCAATGCAGGAAGGGGGGAGATATCATTCCTGGGGAACATCCCTTTTTTGGCAGTTTGCTAGAAGCCGGGCGGCCAGGACTGCAACTGCTTCAGGCTCATGAAGCCGTTCCTGCGACTGTGCATGATTTCCAGGCAATCGATGATGTACTTCCGGGTATCGCAAGGGTCGATGACATCTTCCAGCAGGCCGACACTGGCGGCTGCCCAGGGCGCACTGCCCAGCTCCATCTCCCTGATGTATTTCTGCCTCTCCGATTCCGGGTCTCCGGATTCATCTATCCGGTCTCTGAATGCCACGTTTGCCGCCGATTCCGGGGACATGAAGCTGATTTCCGCAGTGGTCATTGCCGCCAGGAAATCGGCCCCGCAGTTGGAGCCGCACATGTTGGAGATGGCCATACCGTAGGCCTTGCGCACTATTACCGTTATCTTGGGAACACTGGCCAGGGACAGAGCTGCCATCCAGGTCATTATCTTGAGGGGAATCTTGCGTCTCTCGGCAGGCCTCCCCACCAGGAATCCCGGGGTATCGCAGAGGTGGACCAGTGGTATATTGTAGGTGTCGCAAAGGGGGATGAAGGTCGCTGCCTTCTCGCATTCATCGGGACCGGCGGCCCCGGCATTGTGCATGGTCTGGCTGGCGATGATGCCCACCACCCGGCCGTTCATCCTGGCAAGGCACGTAATCAGGGCCTTGGCATAGTAGGGCTTCAGTTCCAGGAACTTGCCGTCATCCACTATCTCCTTAATTACCTGGTGCATATCATAGACCCGGTTAGACTTCTCCGGGATTACCTTCAGCAGTCTATCCGACCTGCGGTCCGGCGGGTCGTTGGTAGGTACTACCGGGGGCTCTTCGTCGCAGGTCTGGGGCAGGTAGCTCAGCATCTCGCGAATAATCTGCATGGCGTGCTCATCGTCCTCGGCAAAGGCGTCCACCTGTCCGGTTATCTCGGCATGTACCTGCCAGCCGCCCAGCTCTTCCGGGGTGGTCTTCTCTTCAAGAGCCACCTCCAGCACTCTGGGTCCGGAGACCGCCATGCAGGTGCCTTTCACCATGACCACCAGGTCCGACATGCTTGCCGTCCAGGAGGGGTCGCCGAAACAGTAACCCATAATGGCGGTGATATGGGGTGTCCTGCGAGGGTGGAGCAGGTTCCGTGCCGGGTAGGTTACCGCCAGCACGCCAATAGAACCCTGGACACTCTGCATATGGACTCCGCCACTCTCACCAAGCCTGATGACGGGGAAGTTCTGCTCTTGAGTGAGTTCGGGATAAAGACCTTTCTGCCGGCCCCTGACACTGCCGGTACCGGCCAGTATCGTACTGTCATCGGCACGAATGATGACCGTCCTGCCGTCTACCTTGCCATAGCCGTAGACCTTGCTTGTGGGAATCTCCTGCCCATCAGGGGCGCGCAACTGCTGAAGGAGACCCTCCTCCCAGAATGTCTCCGGGTCGACCAGCTTTTCTATTCTCTCTCGTACGGTGATGTGGCCGCGCTGGCGGTGCCGGGCGATTCTCGCCGGGTCACCCATCTGTCGCCCAATCTCCTGCCGTCTCTTTAGTTCGTCCAGTGCTTCCTGCTTGTCCATTCTGTGTACCTCCGTCGTTGTCCGTTGGTGACTGGCAGGATGACTAAAAACCCTTTCGACCAATTCCGCAATATCCGGGGGACACCGGCAGAATCTGGTTTCGGATTCTGCTAACGTCATTCTTACAGAATGACGCCCAGACACCCCCTCGGGACTCCCCTTGTTCAGCATCCTGCTAGGACTCAAGTATAGCCTGTCCTGTCTGGTCACGGCAAATGCAGCAGCCTGGAATTGACGCCTTGCCAGTGCTGGTATTAGAATGATTAGTAACCGGAGGGTACCTATTGTATCGGAAGACCGTTCTTGAAAATGGGCTGCGTATCATCACCAGCCCCATGCCTCATACGCGCTCTGTGTCCGTTTGCATCTACATTGGTGTGGGCTCGCGCTATGAGGCCGACGACACTGCCGGCGTCTCGCATTTCATTGAGCACCTTTGCTTCAAGGGCACTCCGAAGCGTGCCCAGGCCAGGGACATTGCTACGGCGATAGAGGGAGTAGGCGGTATCCTCAACGGGGGCACGGATAAAGAACTGACCATCTACTGGAGCAAGGTGGCGGCACCGCATTTCCCGCTGGCCCTGGATGTACTGGGTGACATGCTGCTCAATTCCAAGTTTGACCCTGAGGAAATCGAGCGCGAGCGTCAGGTCATCATTGACGAAATTCACATGATAAAAGACTCACCATCCCAGAGCGTCGGGATGCTCATTGATGAGCTCCTCTGGCCCAACCATCCCCTGGGACGCGATATTGCCGGCAATACGGACTCGGTGGCGACGATATCGCGGGACGTGATGCTGGACTTCCTCGCGCGCAGGTACCACCCGGGAAATACCGTGGTCGCTGTTGCCGGTGACATCCGGCACGAAGACGTGGTCCAGCAAATCGGTGAAACACTGGGGCACTGGACCGGCCGTGAGCCCCAGACCGGGTACCTGGCCTACCAGGGTGAGGAGAATCCAAGACTGAGGCTAGAGAAGCGGGACACGGAGCAGACTCACCTCTGCCTGGCGTTACCGGGACTGCCATTGCTGCATCCCAGGCGCTACACTCTGGGCCTGCTCAACGTTATCCTTGGCGAGGGTATGAGCAGTCGGCTGTTTGTTGAGATACGAGACAACCTGGGGCTGGCATACAGCGTTCATAGCTATGTAGAACACTTCCATGATTCCGGAGCGCTTACGGTCTATGCCGGGGTGGCGCACCAGAACCTGGCGGTAGCCATTCGGGCAATAATGGAGCAACTGGCCAAGCTCAAAGACCCCGTCTCAGAGTCCGAGCTTACCAAGGCCAGGGAATTGGCCAAGGGACGGCTTCTCATGCGCATGGAGGACAGTCGCAGTGTTGCCGGCTGGACCGGGGGGCAGGAGGTGCTTAACGGCAGGATTCTCAGCGTTGACCAGGTAACCTCGATTCTCGATGCTGTTACGGCCGAGGAAATCAGCCGGTTAGCACAGGAACTGCTGGTGGGTAGCCGGCTGCGGCTGGCCGTGGTCGGTCCAGGCACCGGAGAGGATAACCTTGAGGAACTGCTCCAGCTATAGACCGGGGCCGGACCCGGATGCAGAAAAGAAGAAAAGGCCGTGACCCGAGGGTCACGGCCTTTTACTGTCTGTGTTTATTAAGGTCGTAACGATGTCCGCTACCTGGGCGCGACTACATCATGCCGCCCATGCCGCCCATGTCCGAGGGCATTGCCGGTGCGTTCCCCTTCTCAGGGATATCTGTAACCAATGACTCGGTTATCAGTACCATGGCAGCGATGCTGGCGGCGTTCTGCAGGGCAGACCTGACTACTTTGGTCGGGTCGATGACGCCCTTTTTCACCATGTCACCGAAGTCGTCCGCTTCGGCATCGTAGCCAACACCCGGTTTGCTCTTCTTGACCTCGGCCACAATAACCGAGCCGTCCTTGCCGGCATTGTTAGCGATAGCGCGGATTGGCTCCTCGACCGCTTTGCGGATAATGTCGACGCCAGTGGCGACATCTCCGCTAACATCCAGCTTATCGAGAACGGGCAGGGCGTTGAGCAGGGCAACACCGCCGCCGGGCAGAATGCCTTCCTCGACTGCTGCCCGGGTGGCTGAGAGCGCGTCCTCGACACGGTGTTTCCTCTCTTTGAGCTCGACCTCGGTGGCAGCACCGACCTTGATTACAGCCACTCCACCGACCAGCTTCGCCTGCCGTTCCTGGAGTTTCTCGCGGTCAAAGTCGGAAGTCGTCTCCTCGATCTGGGCCTTTATCTGCTTGATTCTTGCCGTGATGGCTTCCTCGGAGCCCTTGCCTTCAACTATGGTAGTATCATCTTTGTTCGCCGTCACCCGGCGAGCGCGGCCGAGGTCTTCCACGGTCACTGAATCCAGCTTGCGGCCGATTTCTTCGGAAATCACAACGCCGCCGGTTACGATAGCGATGTCCTCAAGCATCGCCTTGCGGCGGTCGCCAAAACCGGGGGCCTTGACCGCCAGGACATTGAGGGTGCCGCGCAGCTTGTTGACCACCAGGGTGGCCAGCGCCTCACCATCTATATCCTCGGCAATGATAAGCAGGTTCTTGGACACCTGGAGTATCTTCTCCAGGGCGGGGAGGAAGTCGGATACGGCGGAAATCTTCTTATCCGTGATGAGAATGTAGGGGTCTTCGATTTCCGTTTCCATCTTCTCGGAATTGGTCACCAGGTACGGGCTGATATAGCCACGGTCGAACTGCATTCCTTCGACGAACTCGGTCTCGTACTCCAGTCCCTTGGACTCCTCAACGGTGATAACGCCGTCTTTGCCGACCTTCTCCATGACCTCGGCGATGAGGTCGCCGATTTTCCGGTCGACGGCGGTTATCGTTGCTACCTGGGCAATCTGCTCTTTACCCTTAACCTCGGTCGACTTTTTCTTGAGTTCCTTAATGATTGCTTCGGTGGCCATCTCGATGCCCTTCTTCAGGGACATCGGCTCGGCCCCGGCGGCAATGTTCTTGAAACCATTGGTGATAAGGGCGTGGGCCAGTAACGTAGAAGTCGTTGTACCATCACCGCAGGCATCATTGGTCTTGGTGGCCGCTTCCTTGACCAGCTGGACGCCCATGTTCTCGAAGGGGTCCGGGAGCTCGATGTCCTTGGCGATGGTAACGCCATCGTCGATAACAGATGGTGCTCCCCACTTCTTGTCCAGGGCAACGCAGTGTCCTTTTGGTCCCAGGGTTACCCGGACAGCATCAGCCAGGGTGTCAATACCCCTCTTCAGGGCGTGCCTGACTTCCTCATCGAATATTATCTGTTTTGCCATTCTTGTCTCCTCCTAACCTAACCTAGCATCCTTGCTGTAGGCACCTTACTTGGCCTTCTTGGCTTTTTTGGCCTTCCCGGCCTTCTTGGCCAGGATGTCGCTCTCCCGCAGGATGACCAGGTCCTCCTCGTCTATCTTGATCTCGGTGCCACCGTACTTGGCATAGATCACGATATCGCCAACACTGACGTCCATGGCCACCCGCTCACCGTCATCGTTCAGTCTCCCGGGACCTACCGCGAGAATTTCACCCTCCTGGGGTTTCTCCTTCGCGGTGTCGGGCAGGAAAATCCCTCCCTTGGTCTTTTCCTCGCGCTCAATGGGTCTGACTACCAGACGGTCAGCCATTGGTTGAAGATCAATTGCCATCTTCCTTCTCCTTCCAGCTCGACCTCAAATTATTAGCAGTCTAACGCTGCGACTGCTAAATCTAATAATAGCGCAGTCCGGGATATGTCGCAACTCAATAGATAATGATTTACAGCTGCTGATGTCTATTGAGGCGACCAGGCATCCCGAAAGCTCCTGTTATCTATCGCAGGCTGCTGCATAGAGTGGTTGTTTCACCTGTTGGCGGGACTGGCGAATACGTGGCCCTCGAACAGTCGGATGAGCATCTAAAGAGAAAGATCACGGCATACTAAAAGTGTAACCAAAGTGTAACCTATGTGCCTGTACTAAAGTGTTACCTATGTCCCGGTTGCACACATCGCCCCTTCTGAGGGGCCCCGCCTCTTCTGAGAGGCGCTCCATCCGGGCCGCACAAGGTCCGGTACCCTGTTGACTACCAGACATAACGTTGGAAACAAATCACGCACGGTTAGTCTCGAATTGTTTCCCTTATTTTTCATTATCTGGTTAATCGCCATTATCCTATCTGTCACTAATGTACTGGGTGAGTACAGCCGGTTGAATGAGACAGGGGCTCTTGCTATAATCGGGCAATGATTATCGACTTCCATACGCATGTCTTCCCGCCCCGGATAGAAGAGAACCGCCAGAGATACGTCCGGAGTGATGCCTGCTTTGCGGAGCTCTACTCCTCCCCAAAAGCCAGGCTGGCCACCGCGGACGAACTGATTGACAGCATGGACCGGGATGGTGTCGATGTCTCGGTGATTCTCAATGGCGGGTGGGCCACGCAGGAACTCTGCGTGGAAATCAATGACTATATCCTTGAATCCATAGCGCACTACCCGAAGCGCCTGATAGGGTTCTGTGGGACCTCGCTCGGGATGTCGCTTCAATCAATGGAGGTCGCCGTCAGCGAGATAGAGCGTTGTGTCAAAGGGGGGATAAGGGGTGTCGGAGAGCTACGGCTGGACAGCCAGTTGCCTCACGACCCGGGGCCGGAAGTGCTCACACCTGTTGTAGACATTATCAGGGAGCACGACCTCGTCTTGCTGGTTCATGCCTCCGAACCGGTGGGCCATCTGTATCCCGGTAAGGGTGGGGTTACGCCGGACATTCTCTATTCGCTGATTACGTGTTTCCCGGACATAAAACTGGTTTGTGCCCACTGGGGGGGCGGTCTACCGTTCTATGCCCTGATGCCCGAGGTGAAGGCTGCCATGAACAATGTCTATTTCGATACCGCGGCCTCTCCTTTCTTATATACACCAGAGGTGTACCAGCAGGTTGTCGAGCTGGTTGGGGCAGAGAAGGTCCTCTTCGGCAGTGATTACCCGTTGCTTGCCCAGAAGCGGTTGCTCCGTGAAATCGAATCTGCGGAGCTACCCCCGGATGCAAAGGAGATGGTGCTGTCCGGCAATGCCTGCCGCCTGCTGGGCATTACCGCGGAGTGAAGGGTGTAATTCCGGAAGATGGAAATCGCATTTCCCATACCAAACCCGGAACTTGAGCAGGTATTGATGTTGGAATAGCCTCAGAAAGCCCCTTGCTTAGCTTCATCAGAGGGGGCCGGCTGTATGCAGGAACCCAATGGGTGAAAAGACCAGGGGGAGACACAGGCAGCCAGATGGGAACGATGGGGATAGTATGCCCTCTTTTTCGATAGAGAACCTCACCATGCTGATGAGGAATGATTCCAGGGGCTGTGTGGTGCACGATGCGCATGCCGAGGGAGGCTATTGCAGGGCTCCGAAATGCAGATTGACAGCCGGGGTACCATGGGAATACGATTGGAGGCGGAGCAATAAGAGCCGGGATGCCTCATGGCGAGTTGATATGGGAAATGTCAGCTAAGAGTAGTATAATCACTGGTGCATAACAAAAAGCTGTATCTTGTCGGCAATTATGATTTTGAAAAGCAGGAGTAGGAGTGCAGATGCTTTACGAGGGAATCCATGAGCATCCTATACACATAGACTGTTCGGATGTAATTCGAATGGGCGGGAGGGTAAAGGCAGGAATTATTGCGAAAAGGGAACTTGAGGGGGACGAGGAAATAAGGGTGTCCATACGTTCTTCGAAGTATCCTAGTATTGAAGTGTTCACCCTTCGCAACATAGAACCTGCTGATTACCGCCTTGTCCTGGTAGCTATCCCTAGAGAAAAGGAGGTGTAATAAAGGGCACGTTGATATTTGAATATCGTATGTGGCAGAAAGCAGATTCAAGAAATGTGACCAGAGGAGGTTATCATGATTAGGACGCCAGAGCAGTATGTGGAAAGCTTGAACGATGGGAGAGTGATTTATCTTAACGGTGAGCGGATACCGGACATCACAAAGCATCCGCATATGAAAGGACCTATCAACCGAAGAGCCGCCGGTTACAGGCTGGCTAACGACCCGGAATGGCGAGACCTGATCACCATGGAAGAAGATGGTGAGAGAATCATGTTCCTGTGGAAGCAGCCCAAGACTGCCGAAGACCTCATCAGACGCAGGGACGTGTACATAAATACCATGCGTCTGGGTGGGGGCATAAGTGGCATGGGTCCCGATGCACTGGCCGCCGCCACGGTTGTTGCTACCAGGATGGATAAACAGACGGGCACGCACTATACCGACGCTATTGACGATTATCGCCAGCATTTGAGAAAGACGGACATGGCAATCACCGGTGCCATCACCGATGTCAAGGGGAATAGAGGCCTCCGCCCTTCAGCCCAGGAACAACATCAGGACTTCTATGTCAAGGTTGTTGACCGGCAGAAAGATGGAATAGTGGTGCGTGGAGCCAAAATGCATATCAGCGATACTCCGGGCGCCAATGAGATAATCGTTTCACCGTGTCGAGCTCACCGTGAAGAGGACAGGGATTGTGCCTTGGTCTTCGCCACTCCTTTAAATGCTGAAGGCCTCAAGCTTCTAACCTCACCAAGGTTCCACACGGAGGTAGATGAAGAAGCCCAATGGAATTGGCCGGTAAGCGGGCAATCTGCAGGGGTGAGTGAGTGTATGATTGTCTTTGACGACGTTTTTGTACCCTGGAACAGGGTATTTATGTGTGGAGAATGGGAATTCTCCCGGGACATTGCCTGGACTTTCGGCGTTTTCCACCGTCTTTTCGGTACCTGTCACAAGGTGATATCAACCGAACTAACCGCTGGTGTAGCAGCATTGATGGCTGAATACAATGGCATAGACAGGTACCCCCATATCCAGGAGAAACTGGCCTGGCTTGCCATGCATGCTCAGATAATAGATACCATGGCCAAAGCTGCCTGTGAACATCCTGAAATATACGCCGATATTGGCTTGGCAGCCCCCAACCTGATGTACTGTAACGTTGCGAAGTATATGTTCGCCAACGACCAGTTTGAGACTTCCAAGATCCTTTGTGATATCACTGGTGGGCTTGTCAGCACCGTTCACTCTTACAAAGACTGGATGAATCCTGAAGAGAGGCCTTATCTTGAGAAGTACTTAGCCGGCAAGAGCGGAGTGCCGACGGAGGACCGACTTCGCGCCGTGAGGATGGCCAAAGACTTGACGGATTTCAACCATGATAACGTTGCCATTCACGGTGAAGGGTCTCTGGCGGCGCAGAAAATGGCCATTTATGCCGCTGCCGATTGGGACAGGTATAAAGCCATCGCCAAAAGAACCGGCGGCATTCCTGGATGGGAGAATCACCCCGATTTGAAAGGGCTACCGCCACTGCCGCCCGAAACGACAATCTAACATAATATGTCAAGAAATACATAATGCTATTTGTGATTTGTGGATTCACCACGAGTTGATATGGGAAATGCTGGATTATGACGTTGACTATTTCTTACCCGGATGGAACGCTATGTCACAGGTTACTTGATAATCAAACAGGTTAGTTGGTAATCAAAAAGGAGGGAAAATGAGGACAAAGGAGCAGTATATACAGGGCCTGTCTAAGATGAAGCGGAACATCTACTATGATGGTGAGCTCATCGACCGCACGGATGAGCGACAGATGGACTGTCTCAACACCATCGGTACCACTTTTGATGAAGCAGCCAGACCAGAGAACCAAGACCTGTGCACCGCCATCTCTCATCTCACCGGCGAAAGAATCAGCCGCTTTACGCACATTCACCAGAATACCGAAGACCTGCACAAGAAGCAGGACATGACCCGGATGCTCTGCCAGAGGGTCGGCGGCTGCATCCAGAGGTGCATGGGCATCGATGCTACCAACGCCATCTACAACGTATCTTATGAAGCGGACAAGGTGAATAACGGGGCAACCCAGTACCATGAGAACTTCAAGAAGTGGCTCTCCCGTTTCCAGACCGAGGACCTGGTGGGCTGCTGCGCTCAGACGGACGTTAAGGGCGACAGGATGCTAAGGCCCGCTGATCAGCCGGACCCCGACGCCTACGTGCACATCAAGGAGAGGCTTAGCGACGGCATCGTGGTAAGCGGCTGCAAGGTGCATATCTCGGAGGCCTCTGTGGCTGACGAGGTCCTGGTAGTGCCCACTCGGGCATTGCGCGAGGAGGACAAGGACTACGCCGTCGCCTTCGCCATCCCAGGTGACTGGGAAGGATTGAAACAGGTAGTCACAATTCATAACTACAGGCCCAGGGAAACCTTCAAGCGTGGGTTTATGCCAGGTTCCACAGATTCCTATATGATATTCGAAGACTGCTTCGTGCCCTGGGAAAGGGTCTTCCTCGCCGGCGAATGGCAGCATGGTGGCACATGCGCTCTCCTCTTCGCACTCTTCCATCGTCATTCCTATTCGGGCTGCAAGCCGGCCATCGGTGATGTCGTTGTAGGGGCGGCGGCCCTTGCCGCCGAGGTGAACAACATTCAAAGGGCGTCCCACGTCCGGGAGATGCTGGCCGAGCTTATCATGACTACCGAACTGGGTTACGCCGCCGGATACACGGCCTCTGATCTAGGCAAGCCTGAGGTCTACATGCCGGGCGTAGGATTTATACCTTATGGCCCCGGTTCCTACATCCCTAATTCGATTTACTGTAACGTCGGACGCTGCCTATCAGGCGAGGCCGTCTGGCGTGAAGCGGAGATTCTCTGTAATATCTCCGGTGGTGCCCCCGCTACCTTCCCTCACGAGGGAGACTTCACGAACCCGGATATTAAAGACCTTCTCCTGAAATACACCACACGAAGTCCAAACATAACTGCCGAAGACCAGGCTCAGCTTTGGAGGTATATGGGTGACGTTCTCTGCTCGGCGTCCGGCGGTATCCACAATGTGGGCGGCTACCATGGTGGTGGCTCCCCGGTCATGGAACAGATTGCCATCACTACCCAGTATGACATCGAGTCCAGAAAGAAGCTAATTAAATACATCGCCGGCATGAGCGGCGGGGACCGGGAGGCCCTGAGTAAGTAGATAACCCGGCTAATTGTCTCCAGGAGATTGCCGTGGGTGGCGAATATGTTAGAAGTCAGGAGGCTCCTCCTCTTTCATCGATTGGGCCCCCTATACTCAAGCCACCATGACAGTCTGCGTGTCTCGTGCGGACAATAAGACAAGTGCGCTTTTCCTGTACTTCATATTGGAAAACTTGGCCGGTATGGAACCAGGGAAGGCTATCGTTTCAACGTGGCTGTGTACGTTGAGTTAGATAATGACTTCAACGGTGTGGGTATATGACACATGGGCGTGGAAACCGTTCGTTCGTTTGTTGCCATCGAGCTTCCTGATGAGCTCAAACGGGAGCTGAATGAGGTTGTCGGTCAGCTAATATCGGCAGGCGGTGAGACAGGGGTGAAGTGGGTTGACCCACAAAGCATTCACCTGACACTGAAGTTCCTCGGTGATGTCACCGTGGACCGGCTTGACGGGATAACCGCCGCACTGACAGAGGCCACCCGGAAAATTCCGTGCTTTCGCTTGTCTGTTGCGGGCCTCGGTGTCTTTCCCAACCCGAGGAGGGTGCGGGTTGCCTGGGTGGGGGTATCCGGGGAGACGGATGTGCTGGAGCGACTCCAGTGGCGAGTAGAGTCTGCCCTGATACGTCTCGGCTTTGCTGCCGAGTCCAGAAGGTTTACACCTCATCTGACTCTGGCGCGGGTCCGCGAGCGAGCATCTCCACAGGAGCGCCAGAGATTGGGGCAACTCGTAGACAGCACCAACTTTGAGTCCAGGCACGGCATAGGAGTCGATGCCATTCATCTGATGAGGAGCCAGTTGACCAGTCAGGGAGCTATCTACAGTAGGATTAGCTCGGTAGCGCTGGAGGGGGATAATGAAAATAGTAAATATCGGTGAAGTTGTCGCCGGTAGCGCGACTGACAACCCTATCTTCCGTGGTGCAGTCAGCGTGCAGAACATCATCGGAGAAAGCACCGATGAGTTCCGCGTAATCGTGGTGAATTTCAGCCCCGGTGCGGTGAATGTCTTTCACACCCATACATTCGACCAGGTCCTGTACGTTACCGGGGGGAAAGGGATTGTGGCCACGGAGACCGAGGAGGTAGTGGTGACTCCGGGGACAATCATCTTCATCCCGGCCGGAGAGAACCACTGGCATGGTGCCACCAGAGATTCGGCGTTTGAACACATTGCCATCATGCCCCCGGGTGAGACCAGCTTCTAGGCTCAAGGTATCGTATTACGCAGCAGGAGCACGGTAGGAAATACCGGTCTGGTCTATTACACTATATTGGGGTCAGGGAATGGTTGCTCTCGTTCAGACAGAAGGTTGACACAACTCCCTGTAGGGATGGGCAGTTTTCTTCTTGTGTGGGAAGCAGGCTTTGCCTGCTTCCCACACATATAGGTATAGCCCCTTTCTCCAGAGGAAGAAGAGATTCGGCGTTTGAGCACATTGCCATCATGCCCCCGGGTGAGACCAGCTTCTAGGTTCAGGGTATTGTATTACGCAGCAGGAGCACGGTAGGAAATACTGGCCTGGTCTATTGCCGTATTCTGGTCAGGGAATGGCTTGTCAAAACGCAAACCCTTGGTGTATACTGTGGGCAATCTAGTTCCGGTTGGGAGGTGGACCCGTTGGAGCAATTCAGTTTCCCCAAGTGTCAGAAGTGCAATACCGGTGATCTGGTACCCCTGTCGGATTTTGGCTCCCAGGGGGCGACCATTAATTACAAGGCCTGGGTATGCACCAATCCTCAATGTGGCTTCAACCTGAAAATCAGGAACGGTGATGTCTACATTGATGAACCGATAATGAACGGAGCACTGCACGGTACTCGCTCCCGCTAGGTTCCGGGTGCCTCGTTCATCTCTTACACAAGCATGAGTAGTGTGCTTCCTCGACTGGCTAAGCTCCGAGGGGTGGCATTAGATTTTCTTTTCCCGCAATGGTGTGTTGGTTGTGGTGGTGGGGGAAGTTTTCTCTGTGCTTCCTGTCGGCAGTCTCTACCGCGTATTGTACCCCCGGTCTGCCCCAGGTGCGGCAGGCCGTACCCCGGTAGTCGACTTTGCCCAGGCTGTGTGGAGTGGCAGGCAAGCATAGACGGTATTCGTTCCCCGTTTCGTTTTGAAGGTACGGTCCGCCAGGCGGTGCATCGGTTCAAGTATGATAACCTGAGAGCACTGGCAAAGCCCATGGCCGAGTTGCTGAGCGATTATGTGGAATTGCACCCAATTCCAGGAGAAGTCCTCGTACCGGTACCGCTACACAGGAGGCGATTGCGGGAGCGGGGCTACAACCAGTCCGGCTTGCTGGCCCGGGAGCTAGGCAGGATAATAAGGCTGCCGGTAATCAATGATTGCCTGGTCAGGGAGCGGCACAACCCCCCGCAGGCGAGGACGTCAACCGTAGAAGAAAGGCGGAGTAATGTACTTGATGTTTTTGCCTGCCGTGATAGCCGACTGCGGGATAGGAAGGTGCTTCTGATTGATGATGTTTCTACCTCAGGGGCGACCCTTGATGCCTGTGCGGCAGCAGTGAAGCAGTCCGGAGCGACATCAGTGTGGGCGCTGGTGCTGGCCAGTGAAGTCTGAGCGAAGAGACTCCATATCTTTATATGCCTGTGGTCTAGCACGTAATCAGGTAAAAGAGCAAGGTTGGTGAGTAATGAAGGTAATTGGTCTGACCGGTGGTATCGGAAGTGGTAAGAGCACGGTCTCACGGTTTCTCGGGGAAATGGGGGCTGTTGTGCTGGATGCGGATAAGGTAGGGCACCAGGCGTATCAACCCGGCACTGAGACCTGGAAGGAACTGGTGGCGGCGTTCGGTGAAGACATCGTTGCCCCGGATAGTACTATTGACCGCCGGAAGCTGGGGGCAATCGTCTTTGCCGACCCGGAAGCACTGGCACGCCTCAACCGGATAATGCATCCCCGGATGTTTGACATGATGAAAGCACGGATTGAGGAATACCGTGGGCAGGGAACAGAGGTAGTGGTGCTGGAGGCTGCCATTCTGCTCGAAGCCAACTGGACCCCGCTGGTAGACGAGGTCTGGGTAACGGTGGCTTCAGAATCGATAGTAGTGCAGCGGACCAGGGAACGCACCGGACTGCCTGAGGAGCAGATAAAGGCCCGCATTCGCTCCCAGCTATCCAACGAAGAGCGCAGCCAGCAGGCGAAAGTGGTCATCACCAATAACGGCGATCTGGAGGAGCTGAGAGTAAAGGTGGAGGAGCTCTGGCAGGAGCTTCAGAAGTAGGGAGAGAACCGCGTGAGACGGCTACTTGACCCCAGCGGGTGGTAACTGGTAAAATGGAGTGTTTTGCGGAGGTGGCGATATTTACGCGATAGTTGAGACCGGCGGTAAGCAGTACCGGGTCGCCCCCGGCCAGGTGCTGGATGTTGACCGTCTTGATGTGGCTGAAGGTGCTACTATTGAGCTGGACAGGGTACTGCTGCTCGGTGAGGGTGATGATGTGACCGTAGGCACACCCGTTGTGGAAGGGGCCAAAGTAATGGCCACCTCACAGGGGGAAGGTAGAGGCAAGAAGATTATTGTCTTCCGATACAAGCCCAAGGTACGCTATCGGCGCAAGACGGGACACCGCCAGGGGTACACCAGGCTTGCCATCGATAAGATAGTCGGCCCGGGAGCAGCGACGGTAGAACCAGCGATAGAGGTCGGCCGGGATGAGGAAGAGGTGAGCGAAAATGGCGCATAAAAAGGGTGGCGGGCGCACCAAGAACGGTCGTGATAGCCAGGGACAGCGGCTCGGTGTGAAACGGTATGCCGGACAGACAGTCAATGCCGGGACGATACTGGTACGGCAGCGGGGTACGCGGATAAAACCCGGCAACAATGTCGGTGTCGGCCGGGACTATACCTTGTTTTCCCTGATTGATGGAATTGTTCAGTACGAAGCGGCAGGCAACAACAGGAGGAAAGTCAGCGTTTACGCTTCTTAGGGCGTTTGCGTGGGCTGAAAGATATGAAAGAGAAGATACATCCGACATATTACCCGGATGCGAAAGCGACCTGCTCTTGCGGCAATGCCTTCACTCTTGGTTCCACAAAGAAAGAAATAAAGGTGGAGCTATGCAGCAAGTGCCATCCGTTCTTCACCGGGGAGCAGAGAGTGGTGGATACCGCCGGGCGCGTGGAGCGGTTCCGACGGCGCTATGACAGGCAGAAATAGGGGTGCTGGCAGTACCCGTTACAGGAGCGGCGATGCTGGGCCGCTCCTTTTCATTTGTGGGTGAGGTCTTGTGACGGAAAAGAAGCATAACTACGGTGGACAGGCGGTCATCGAAGGCGTGATGATTCGGGGCAAGAGGATGATGAGTACCGCTGTCCGGCGTTCCGACGGAGAAATAGTGGTAGATACCCAGCCACTGCCTTCCATCTATACCGGACGGTTGAGGGCGCTCCCACTGACGCGGGGCATTGTTGTCCTCATTGAGGCACTGGTACTCGGTATGAAGACCCTGATGTATTCGGCGAATATCTCACTGGAAGAAGAGGGCGAGAAGATAGAGGGGCCGCTGATGTGGGTCACGATGGCGGTAGCAATGCTGATAGGGGTTGCCGTGTTCTTCCTGGTCCCCATGTTTCTTACTAAATTGTTCACCATCGGTAACACGGTGCTCTTTCACCTGGTAGAGGGCCTTATCCGAATGGCGATTTTTATCCTCTATCTAAGACTGATATCATTCATGCCTGATATAAAGAGGGTATTTGCTTACCACGGTGCCGAGCACAAGGTGGTCAATGCCCACGAGGCCGGTGCCACGCTTGAAGTGGAGGCGGTGAGCGGTTACAGTACGGCGCACGTGCGCTGCGGCAGCAGTTTTCTGTTCGTGGTGCTGATATTAGCCATCATCGTCTTTGCCCTTATTGGTCTGCCTTCAGTGTGGATAATGGTACTTTCACGACTCGCGCTGATACCGGTGATTTCTGCACTCGGCTACGAAGTAATCTATTTCGGGTCACGACACACGGAAAACCCCCTGGTGCGGGCGGTACTGGCGCCAGGGTTGTGGTTGCAGGCACTGACAACACGGCCACCTGATGAACAGCAGATCGAGGTAGCTCTACTGGCGCTGAGCACGGCGATAGAGGCCGACCAGCAATCGGAAGAGGCACTGCCGAATCCGGCCTGAACGCTTTCCGCTCAGCCCTATCGCGGCAACTCCTGGAAGAAACAGGTCCGGTTTCCCGTGTGACATACCGGACCGACCGGGCGTGCTTTCACCAGAATGGTGTCGTTATCGCAGTCTTTCCACACTTCATGCACCTTGATGTAGTTGCCTGAGGTCTCCCCCTTGTGCCACATCTCCTGCCGACTGCGACTGTAGAACCAGACGTCCTCGCCGGAAAGCGTACGTTGCAGGGCCTCCTCGTTCATGTAGCCCAGCATCAGCACCTCGCCGCTGTCGGCGTCCTGAATTATGGCCGGAACCAGGCCTTTTTCGTTGTACTTGATGTCTTTGGCTATATCCACTCTCACTCCCTGTGTCCCCCTCTCCTTCAGTCGTGGCGTACGATAGGTACGACTCCCACCGTTTCCTCCCTGGCGCTGTCGGGGGGTACAAGGATAGTATAGTACATCTTCAACTCAGCGTCACTCACTTCGGTCTTCAGCATAGTCCCGCACCACGTGATCGTCAAAAGGACTGACGGCTTCGTGATGCAGGGTCTCTTCCACCTCGGCCCTTATCTGCCTCAACTCTTCCTTTCGCGGAACTCGTTGATGGCGAAGTCCAGGTGCTTGAGCGTATCAGCACATCCATCGGGAATATTACTGCCTCATCACTATTCCCTGTGCTGGACAAGTTCCCACAGTCCATGACTGGACAGTGATGATGCTAAGCACCGGGGAGACCACGCCAGTTATCAGGTTGCTGATGGTGGGGATTCCTCGCCCCGGACAGGTCTACCGTATTGACTTCGGGCATGAGGTCAACAACAGTTGCAGGACATACAATCTGAGCCTGAAATTTATGGACGCAGATGCCGGGTGGGTGCGGTGATTTGACGACCATGCTCAAGAGTACTACCATTATCATCACCGGTATGAAGTAGCAGACCGTGGCACAAATCTAAATGTGGAGGCAGCAATGCGAGGCATACCAACTATCGACTGCATGATGAGCTTGAATACGGGTGGCAGTGGCCGCGAGATCTCATTTCATGAGCGCAGCCGCGAAGCTTACACTCCCTTCATGGTCCAGGAGGGTTGGCTGAGGGATGAGGAGAGTACGCAGTACACCCATCCTGCCCAGCACTTCTTCAAAGGCTCGGATGAACGCATAAAGAAGGGAAACACCGTCGAAGAGTTGCTGGAGCTAATGGATGAAGTCGGGATTGAGAAGGGACTGATAGGCGTGCAGCTTGACGACCCTCGTCCTACCCTTGACGTTATTGAGAAGTACCCGGACCGTTTCTTTGCACAAGTGGGGGTTAATCCGTTCTTCGGCATGCCTGAGCTGCGCAAGCTGGAGAGCCTTGTTCGCAACCATCCTCAAGTCAAGGCCTGCTGTGTCACCGGGTTCCGTATCCAACGGCCTTACAATGACAAGATTTACTGGCCCCTCTACGCCAAGTGCTGCGAGCTGGATATCCCGGTAATCTGCTATGTCGGTCTTCCCGGTCCACGAGTGCCCGGTGAGCTACAGAACCCGATGTATCTGGACGAGGTCCTGTGGTTCTTTCCCGAGCTTAAGGTGGTCATGCGGCATGGCGGCGAGCCGTGGGAGTTCGAGTGTGTCAAGCTTATGCTGAAGTGGCCCAACCTGTACTACTCGACCTCGGCCTTTGTTCCGCGCCACTACCCCAAAGAGGTCATGTATTACGCCAACACGCGTGGCTCTGACAACGTTCTCTACGCAGGTTACTGGCCTGGTCTGGACTTACGGCGTATCGCAAAAGAGATTGAGAACGACGTGGACCTGCGTGACCACGTCTGGCCAAAATTCCTTCGTGAGAACGCCAGGCGTGTGTTTAAGCTGGACGAGTAGGTGCCGTCCTGGTACCCGAGTTCTCCCGCCGCTAGAAGGGCCGCGGTGACTGACGGAAGGGGCCTTCGTTAGCTTCGAGAGCAGCTCTCAGGCCCTGCTCTCGAGCGATTCGGTTGAACTCCTGCATCGCCTCAGCCGTGTGAGCGATAGTGTCAAAGGCATTGGCGGCATTGAAAGCGTTCCGCATCCCCATCTCCTCGAAGACGCGGTTAACGGCTAGCTTGTTCATGGCCAGGAGCGTGGGATCAACCAGGGCAATTCTGGCCGCTAGCTTATCAACCTCTTCTTCGAGCTTGTCTTCCGGGACAGCCCGGGCAACGACGCCGATACGCTCCGCTTCCTTTCCGCTGATAGAATCTCCAGTGAACATCAGTATCTTGGACCACTGGGCGCCGCACTTGTAGGGGAACATGTGCATCCAGGTGAGACCGAGGCGTCGTATCTGGGGATGGCCGAAGGTGGCGTTCTCCGCGGCGATGATGATGTCGCACTGCCCGGCAATATCATTGCCGCCGGCAACGCAGATACCGTGTACCTGAGCGATTACCGGTTTTACCAGTCGCCAGGCTGTCGTTATCTTGTCGTCGAAGGACTGAAGACGCAGCCGGTCGGCAAGAAACGGAGCCTCGTTACGCATGCGCGCATGACCACTGCCACCGCCGACGTCATATCCGGCACAGAAAGCCCGCCCGGCTGCCCTGACAACGACAACCCCGACCTCCGGGTCGCGCTCCGCCTCGACCAGAGCCGCGGCATACTCCTCGAGCAGGGCATCGCTGAGGGCATTCAGCTTCTCCGGACGGTTGAGCGTAATGCGCGCAATTCGATTCGATACCTCATACAGGATGTTTTCGTATGACATGAACACCTCCATTTCCTGATGAATGAATGTGGCGGACTGGTTGGCCACGGTTAACCGGGATTACCCTAATGCCCTCGCCGACATGTTGTCAAGGAGGCAGCGCCACACTTTCCCCAAAGCGCGCCAGCAAAAAAGCCCGCTCGTTCCCATGTCTAAGGGCTACGCGTGGGATGGAGAGTGAGGAATGGGACTTCTTTTAGGCTGGTGAACACTACGTCGGATTGTGTGCCGAGGTAACAAACTAAGCTTTCGTGCAGTCGTGTACAATGTCGACTAAGCGTTACCGAGCGGCGAAATATAATCCGACAAATGCGCCACGAAATTCGGCCCTAATAACAATACGTACCTCTGAATCCTCCTTTCTTTGATTGCCGGACCTTCCTGTCTATTTTCTAAAAGTAGTGAAGCAGTAATGACTTTATTACTGTTGTACAAGCTTAACACCGCGGTCAAAAGCCCTCATATTGAGTTCGACGGCTTTCGGGAAGCGTTCCGCAATTACCGGTTCCATTGATTTTCTGTCCAGCGGGAGGACACCGGAGCCGACGAGAGCACCAACGAGGACGACATTGGCCATGATAGCGTTGCCCAGTTCTTGCGCCTCCTCAGTGGCGTTTACGACCCAGGTCCTGGCAGATAGCCCTCTGATATCTTCCATGATTTTATCCGGAGAAGGATATTTCACCCCGAGGCCGGTGGTATCAATGGCCTGTATCGGTCTGGGGTTAACCATGGTAATGACATCCGGGTTTCCGTACTGGTTAAGCATACGCATGGCTTCTACCGGTTCCATAGCAACGATGACATCAGCACGCCCTTCAGGGATAATGGGGCTGGTCTGGATTTCCGTGGAGACCCTGATATAATTAATAACAGAGCCACCCCTTTGCTGTGCCGGATAGCTTTGCCCGAAGGTCACCAGGTAGCCTTCCCTGAC
>DATKWT010000087.1 GCA_035529395.1 Dehalococcoidales bacterium
GCCCTGGCATCCAGCAGTGCGGCTTTGAGAAGTGAAGCCTCCTTGTGTTTTGAAGCGTCGTCACTACCTCCGATGGCGAAATCCACCAGATGCAGGGCAAGCTGAATGTCACCTTTCTGCTGCAACTCTCTGGCACGTTCAATCAGTTGTTCCGCACCGGTGAGTCCGGTAACCTCAGCTGCTATTGTAGAGCTGTGAGAAGGGAATAGCTCGCTCGGATTGCCGTCGTACCAGCCGGTGTATCGCCGGTAGACGTCGTGTATGACAAACGTGGGGTGGCCGTAGGCTCCCACAAGCCAGGGGTCGTTGGCCATATCCTCGGGTATTGTTATCTTCTCCAGTATGTCCTCAATCCAGTATTGCTCGTTTAGCAGCCGGACAACCTCATCCTGGATGTATCGCAGGAACTTCGCCGTTTTCAGACACCTTTCTCGTGCCAGACCACTACGTAGAACGCCGAGACCGGCAATGATAAAGTCCGGGTCCTTGTCGGCTATCTTCTCCAGAGCCTCAGCCCATTCCAGAGTATAGCGCTGCTCCTTCAACGGATTGCCGGTATTGGGACAGCCGCCAATCAGCAGGTCACCAATCATGGCAAGCTTACGCTCCGGCACCCACACCCAGATGGTGTCTTCCGTCTCCGCCGGGGCATGGCGAATCTCGAAGGTGAAGCCCCCCAACTTGAACTCCATATAGTCCGAGAAAGTAGTATCAGGATAGACGTACGGCGACGGACGTGGGCTGCTTCCCTGCTTCTGTTGGGCCCTCTGCATTTCGGGACCGGGGAACTGGAGAGAACCGATGTACCGACGCCGTCCGGCCAGCATCCGGTACTTATCAAACCGCTTGGCCAACAGTTCGTGACCGATGATTCGTGGTCGGGGGTGACCTCTCTGCTCGGCATCTTCCAGGAAGGCATGCACGCCGCCGGTGTGGTCTCCGTGACCGTGTGAGTAGATGATGGTGTGGAAAGGAGCGTCTGTCCTTTCCCTTATCCTCCTGACCCTGTCCGGCCCACCCTGAGGCATACCGGTATCAACCACCACCAACCCTTCCCCGGTAATAACCACCCCGCTCGGCCCGGCTACCGGGACAACTCGTCCTATCTTGATTACGTCCGGAGCAAGCTCTTCATCTTTACCCCGGAGCTTTTTTACTTCCTCTATGTCTGAATTCTGAGTCACCACAACCCTCCTTTAGTTCTTAGTAATCCCGGCAGTTTCCGGCTAACCATACACGCCGCCCTGCTGCCTGGTCGTCTGAGTTTCTCTTCGTCAGCGTGGTTCAGAAACGCACCAGGTGCCGCACCATTCTGCCAGTCACCCGGAAGACGCAGGTTTACTTCGGGTCCGGTTCCTCCAGTGCCTGGAAGATTATGGCTCCTTCCGCATCCCTGGGCATCGGCCAACCAGCCAGATAGCAGATGGTGGGAATCAGGTCCAGGCACCAGACATTGCGTTCCAGCTCCACCCCCTTCTTAATACCGGGGCCTGACAACGTGAACACGCCGCGCAGCGAACCCAACCCCCACTCAGCCGTGGGCAGGAAGGGACCGTGCTGGCCGCCGAAGCGCTCGCTGGCCGCGAAAACGACATCACCAACGTAGTCGCCATAGATGTTGATGAAACGAGCATCATCTTTCTTCAGGGCAAACAGTATCGGTTTTAGGCCGGTAGCAGGGTCAACGTATTCAGTCAAAGCCCTGACTACCGCCTCCTGTACCTGGTGATACTCTTCCCCCGGTTCGACGATTCCGTCCGGGTCTCTCCCCTTGACGTTCACGTAGACATACACAGACCTCTGTCCCACCGCCTTTGTCCTGGACCAGTTGATACTACCGTCCTCGTTTCTCATCAGGAGGCCGGCATCTTCCAGAATCTTCTGGAGGTTTGGGGTAGGGCCGTTGGTGGCTTTGGCACCATGGTCTGAAATCAGGGCAAATACAGTCTCGTTTTCGTCGACACAGGCAAACAGGTCAGCAGCAAAACGGTCACAGACCTGGTATATGGCCAACTCCACCTCCTGGTACTTCTTCCACTCGGCCTCACTCTGGGCAGTGGCGGGGTCCATCATCCAGGAGATGGAGTGCCAGGCATGGTCGGGAAGATGGTACTGCATCATGAAGAGGTCCCAGGGTTTGTTTCTCAGGATGTAGGTGCAGGCATCGCTCCACCACTGTTGCTCCAGCTCCGCCAGTTCGAGCACGGTGTCGGTATCAAACCAGCCGCGATCGAACCCGGTGAACCCGGATTCTGGATAAGGCAGCCCTTTTTCCGACTTAATCTCGGCGGCCAGCGAATCAGGGTAGGACCAGCCGTCCAACGCGCAGATGCAGCTATGGTAGATACGGATGTCTTCGGCGTCTCTGGAGAGTTCAAGGAGCTTAAGTGTGAAACCCGCCTTCTTGGGCCCCGCTTCGGTGGGGAATTCTCGGGTGATAATGGGTGACCACTGCCCTTTTTCCAGAACAGCCATAGGCGAAGAGGCATCCTTGCTGTCGCAGATGACCACACGGTCGTAGCCTTCCCCCCTGGTGTCCAGCACGAGCATGTGCCAAACCGGGCGTTGCATCCGATAGCGACCCGATGAAGGGCGAACAACCAGGATGGCCTCCAGTGCTTTCCTGGCCGGGGGCATGTTGCTCCAGCCATCAGGCTCCTTCAGGGCGATGACGTCCGGTTGTCCCTGACCTGGCGTACCCGCGAAAGGTTGTGCGCGTACCACGCCGGACTGGAACGGATTGGTGACGAAGATACGCTCGTAGGACAGGGCACATCGCGGAGCGGCCATGGCACCACCTGCCTCGACACCATGTTGGGCGAAGCGGAAGGCTGTCTCGTCGTCAATTGATGGCGGAGGCTCTTCCGTCTCGCTGCCAAAGGCGCCAGCCGGCCAGAAGTAGTGGTTGACGTCTACACCAGCACCTCCAATCTGATAGCCGTCCTTTACCATCGGGGGCCAGGTACCCGGGTAGTTGATGACTACTGATTTCTTGCCAGCGCGAGCAATGGCGTTCCAGACGAACTCTGCCTTGACATCGCCACTGTAGAAGCCGCCGTGGCTGCGGTTCAGGGGCTCTCCCGGGTAGTGTACGTTAAAATCGGTGATGCCGGCGGTGCTGGGCCAGGCACCTGTGGATATGGCGGTCCAGTTGGGTGGTGTGATTGTTGGCAATGGTAGCATGGCATTCTTTGCCCAGACCCCATTGTTGATGACTCTGGCCATGGCGGGCAGTTTGCCCTCTTTGCAGTACTTGTAGAGTCTGGGAGCAATGGGGGCGTCCAGCCCCAGGATTATGACTTTCTTCGGTCTCGCTGTCATTTCGAAACCCTCCTGCAGAATTACGCCCATGGGACTACGCCCATGGGATTACGCCCATGGAGTTGTGCCTATAGGATAATACCCTCATCCTTAAGCCGGGCAATATCATTCCAGTCATATCCCAGTTCCAGGAGCACTTCCTCGGTGTGCTGTCCTGTCTCGGGAGCGGTGTGCCTCAGGGAAGCGGGGTTCTGATGGAACCTGACCGGCGTGGTTACCATCCTGGTGCGGCCCACCACCGGGTGCTCTATCTCAGTAAAGAAGTCGTTAGCCAGCGCCTGCGGGTCGGCAAGGACTTCGTCAGGCGTTCTGACCCGTCCGTAGATGCAGTTGTGCTCTCTCAGAGTGGTCTCCCATTCGTCCGCGCTCCGGCGGGCAAAGACTTCATCAAGGATATCGATGAGCTCCTCGCAGTGCTGCGCACGGACTTCCATATCAATGAACCGGGGGTCGTTCTCCAGGTCCGGCCTCGCTACAGCCTGGCAGAAATCGTGCCACGAGAGGTCGGACTGAAGCATGACCAGTTGAATCCAGCGGTCGTCTCTGGTGCGGTATTTGCCGACAAGAGGATTCAGCACCCTGGCACGGTCGTGCGGTGCCACGGGCAGGCCGCCCAGGGCAAGCTGGAGGTCGGCCGCCAGCGTCCACACCCCCGAGTGATAGAGAGACAGTTCCAGTAGCTGCCCCTGCCCGGTTTTCTCTCTATGGAGCAGGGCAGCAAGGATGCCGGCGACCATGTGGAATCCCACTGTCCTGTCCATCACACCACCCCGTTGTGTCGGTGGAATGCTTCCGGACTCACCAAGCAGGTACTGCATTCCCGTATTGGCCCAGGCTGCCGCCATGTCGAATCCTCGTCTGTCTTTGTCAGGCCCCTCAGTACCGTAACCAGTCAGGAAAGCATAGATGAGACGCGGGTTAGTGCCGCTCAGAGCAGGATAGTCCATGCCCAGCCTCCGGAGTGCAGCCAGTTCATAGTTGGACATGAACACGTCAGATGCCTTAACGAGGGCGTGGAGGATATCTCTGCCTTTCTCCGTCTTCAAGTCCAGGGCCAGGCTCTTCTTGTTTCGGTTGTGCACTTCAAA
>DATKWT010000088.1 GCA_035529395.1 Dehalococcoidales bacterium
CCAGCACAGCTTCATGCCGCAAGCTGGCTGAGTACAGTGGCGTTTCCGTGGAGGAAGTCCTCTCCATGTCGGGACACCTGCCAACAATAACCCAGGCACCGACTGCTGAATGGCCGGAGTTCCGTGATTACGCCAACCGCAAGTATCCCAACGAGCTTGATGAGGACATTATCATCATGATTGAGGACCTCATCGAGCGCCGACGGGATAAACAGCGCGCCCGGTAAACAACCTGAGTGGGAACCACAACCATGGTCCCATCTTTAGTAGCAACGCCGGGACAACGTACCCAATAATCAGCCACTGCCGGAGCCGCAATAACGCCATAGCTGTATCCAGCAAGAGAGCGTTATTATGGGCTATTTCAAAAAGCTCATGGCGGACTATTGTGCCATGTGTATTTTGAGGCCTGCGCGACGGGTAAATGTAGCTCCACCTTAACGAGCAGGGTCTGTGAGACCAAGCCGGACTGCTCTCCTGACCACTGCGTACCTTCATCCGCTCATCCTATTTCTTCTTTGCAGGAACTGTCGGCACTTCCAGACCATGGCCCTCCACCGTATTACCATCTGTCAGTTCGGCCTATCACAAACGAACAACTGTTACACTTTGGTCCTACCACCACCCGGAGACAATATGCGCCTGTGACGTCTCATGAGAACTGAAGGACTAACAAATAACCGCAATGTACGTTATAATGGTCAGCGCCGGAGACGGCAGTGGTAACGGTGGCAGCACTACAATGTTCAACCGGCAGGATGGGCTACCAGACAATGCCCTGCCCCGGGAACAACCCGCGAAAGGAGTCCGGCCATAGAACAGACACCCGGAACAGAAGCAGTCGAAACAGCGCCCAGTATAGTAGAGTCGGTAGAGAGAATCGAGCGGAAGTTCTTCATTCCGCCACCGAAGAGCGCTTTAGCTTATACTCTGCTCCGCCAGGTCTGCCGCGCGGACAGGCAGTACCCGGCGGGACAGATTAACACCCTGTACTTTGATAGCCCGGACCTCGACCAGCACAACCGGTCAGAGTCCGGCGATTTCCGAAAAGACAAGGTCCGCATTCGCTGGTATGACCGGCTTGAGGACTACCAGGGTGAGGTCCCGGTATTCCTTGAAGTAAAGACCAGGCGGGGTTTTGCCAGCTCTAAAAAACGACAGGGATTCTCAGTACCGGTACAAAAGCTGGAAACGGCAAACCTTGGTGCCGGGATTATCGACCGCGCCAAACTTGTGGAAACACTGGCCCGGCTGGGACACTATCCGGAGAACCCCCTCCGGCCGGTTATCGTGATATCTTACTGGCGTTACCGCTTCACCGAGATGTTTACCGGGGTCCGGGTTTCATTCGATAGTAATATCCGTTCCACCATGGTGGCACGGGACCTGGGTACCGGGGAACGGGACCTTCCCCTGCGCGGTGGAGTCATCGAGGTCAAAGGCCCGTCTTTTGAATTACCTCCGGCTCTGAGGCACATGAAAATGCTTGATATCGACTGGAGTCGATTCTCCAAGTACAGTCACAGCATCGATGCTCACCTTCTACACCCGGGCATTCCGGGACGGCTATGGCCCCCGGGACGGGTTGTCCAGAGATAACACAGGAACCTATTAGAAAGGAGGACAGAACTTGCAGGACGGATTCTTAAATTTCTTTGACGGTTTACAATCCCCGGTGAGCTTCGGGGACGCACTCATTGCCATCGGTTTTTCCCTGCTGGCTTCAATAATCGCATACCTGATGTACCAGTTCTTCTATGGATCACAGAATATCGGTGCCGGTGTACACCGGACGTTCATCGTCGGCGGACCCGCCATCACCACGCTGTTCCTCGGTATACAGACCTCCATCCCACTCTCCCTGGGACTGCTCGGGGCGCTGTCTTTCGTCCGCTTCCGCACACCGGTCAAAGACCCTGCCGAGATTGGCTTTCTTCTCCTCTTGATAGCATCGTCAATAGGAGCCGCCACGGGCAACTTCCTGGTGACCACCATTCTGTATGTCATAGTCTTTATAGCGCTGGGTGTCCAGTGGTTGACCAGGAACCGGTTCTCGCTCTTCCCCCAAGGGCACCTGATGATTGGCCTTGACCAGTCCGCCTATTCCGATATTGAAACCAGGATGAATAGCTTGCTGAATAACCGCCTCCGTGGACTGAGACTGGAGACGATGTCTGTCCTCGAAGACCGCGTCAACCTCTACTACCAGTACCGCTCCCAGAGGGACTTCGACTGGACGGCGTTCACCAGCGAGCTTAACCAGGTTGCCACTCCGGCTAAGCTTGAGGTCTTCATCGGCTGACCGGGCGTCCCGAGATGGAAGAGACGAAAAGCACCTACAAGTGGCTGGCGTTGCTGACGCTGTCCATTGGTACCTTCATGAGTACCCTGGACGCCAGCATCGTCAATATCTCACTGCCCGAACTCACCGAGGTTTTCGACACAGAACCGTCGGTGGTACTCTGGGTAACCGTAGCCTACCTTCTGGTGAGTGTCGGCCTCATGCTCAGCATAGGCAAACTCGGTGACCTCTTCGGAAGGAAGCGGGTCTACGTATCGGGGCTGGCCATCTTCACGGTGGGACTCATACTTTGTGCCCTGTCGCAGAGTGTGGTCCAGCTCATCCTTGCCCGCGTCGTCCAGGCTGTCGGTTCGGCAATGGTTATTGCCCTCGGCAACGCCATTATCACTACTGTCTTCCCCCCCGAAGAGCGCGGTAAGGCCCTTGGTCTCATCGGTGCCGTAGTCTCGACCGGCCTGCTCAGCGGGCCAGTCATCGGCGGTCTCCTCCTCGACGCCCTTGACTGGAGGGCCATCTTCTACGTCAGGATTCCCGTGGGCATCATCGGCCTGGTTATGAGCTGGCTGTGGCTGCGGGAGCAGAAGGCCGAAGAGACCACAGCCAGGTTCGACTGGGGTGGCTCTGTCAGCCTCTTCGGAGGCCTTTCCTGCCTGCTCCTGTGCATCAACTTCGGAGGGAGAATGGGTTTCAACTCGATACCAGTCCTCTCGCTGGCCGCCGGTGCTGCGATCCTGCTGACCTCGTTTCTCGTGTTCGAGAGAAAGGTAACTCAGCCAATACTGGCCCTGGGCCTCTTCCGCAGTCGCTCCTTTGCCACCGGTCTGGCCACTATGCTAATCATGTTCGTGGCCGGGGCCGCCAACACGCTTCTCATGCCGTTCTACTTGCTGAACGGCATCGACCGCACTGCATCACAGGCCGGACTGCTGCTCGCGGCAACCTCGGCCAGCTCCCTGCTGGTCGGTCCGGTGAGCGGTTGGCTTTCGGACAAGATCGGTTCGAGGATACTGTGCACCGTCGGTATGACCTTGATCAGCGCTGCCCTCTTCCTGATGGGCACGCTCAACATAAACTCGGGCACCTCCGATATACTGCTCAGGCTGGTGATACTGGGGATGGGGCTGGGGATGTTCTCTTCCCCGAACAACAGCGCCGTAATGGGCTCGGTGCCGCAGCAGAACCTGAGTACGGCTTCAGCGATGATCGCCACCACGCGGCAGATCGGCATGTCCTGCGGCATAGCCATCGCGGGTGCGATGTTCACCGCACGCGAGCTGTTTCATTCCACCGCCCTCGAGGGGGAGAGCCTTGCGCCGGGTATGCTGGAGAGGCTCTCGCTGGTGAGTGCCTACCAGGACAGCTTCACCTACGCCGCCTTCTTCTGCATCATCGGCATATTCGTATCCCTGGTACGCGGTAGCAGCCCATCACCCTCACCGTCCGCACCAGGTACCCGGTAGAACACAGCCGGACCCTCCTTGACACCACGATGGGCACCGGCAATAATTGAAAGCCTGAGACCGGGGAAACGCTGTCTGTCGGCGGGGAATATTCGCAGGCGGGCACTTTCATTCACGACCCTGTGAAAATGGCGGCATGATGGAAGACCAGAGAGAGCTACAACTGATAAGTGCCCGGACCCGCAAGCTGGAGCGGGGCCAGACCGAGGTGGTCATCACCACCTCCAACGGCAACATCCGGGGGATACTTCATCTCGCCAATGGCGGAGGCGGCGTAATCTGGGTCTGTGGAGCGCTGGGTGGACTGGACGGCCCCTCTTTCGGCATTTTCCGAACACTGAGCGAAGAACTGGTCAACGAAGGTCTTACTTCATTCCGGCTGGACTACCGCTTTCCCGGTGACCTCGAACCCTGCATCACTGACGTGGTCGTCGGAGCCTACTACCTCGGTGAACTGGACGTAGAGAGAGTGGCCCTGGTGGGGCACTCCTTTGGGGGAGCAGTGGTCATCCAGGCGGGCATAGCGAGCGCTCCGGTGAAAGCGGTGGTGGGACTATCCAGCCAGACCTATGGAGCAGCCGGGGTGGAGCGGCTGTCCCCGAAGCCGCTCCTGCTCATCCACGGGGAACGCGACCGAAACCTGTCGGTGGACTGCTCCCGCCTTATCTACCAGTGGGCCGGAGAGCCAAAGGAACTGGTGGTATACAGGAACAACGGCCACTTCCTGCGTGAGTGCCACGACGAGCTACGAGAGTTGCTCAAGAAGTGGCTGGTAGAGAAGGTAGGCTGAAGCAGAGACTACACGCTCCTGAACTCATGAACCGCGTGTCTTCGGTCTGGAGAGATACACTACCCGCCTTGGCCGACGCATCGCCACCATCATTGTGAGGACACGTCCGGTGCCTGGGAAATCGCGCCAAGTACTTCTTCTGTGCGCTTCTGTGTTTCTCTGGCACCTCTCTCCACAGCCATCGCCAGGTATTTCTTAAAGTCTATGAACTTCCCCACACCCTCTACCACGGCATCAGGGACTCTTGAATCCTTGAGAATGAAGGCGTAGAGTTCCTCTCCCAGTCTGTCCCGCATCTCCTCGTACGGTATGGCCGCGTCCAGTGTTTCTGTAGCCGTCTTGAACTGGGCACAGACTTCTCTCAATTGCGCAAGCTCGCCGGTGAGGGCCTCCTTCTCCGACTCCAGCCCTTCTACTGTGGAATCCAGCCTGGCAATTCGCGACTTCAAGCCTCTTGTCTCTTTGCCATGCTCGTTCTTCTGCGCGGCAGTGTGCGACTCATGCTCTTCCCTGAGCTTTTCCTTTTCCGTGTTCACCCCGGCTATCTGCGCTCTCAGGTCTTCTGTCTCCCCGTCATGCTCGATCTTCTGTGAAGCTACTCGTAATTCGTACTCCTCCCGCAGCTGCTCCTTCTCCTTCTCCAGAGCAGCTATGTGTGACCGGAGACCGTCAATGTCACCCAGTCTCTCGGTGAGCTCTTTCTGGTCAATCCTCACTTCTTTCAGGTCTTCGCCCACTACCGTCGTCAGCTTCTCCATGAACACCGCGGAGTCAGTTCTCAGATCCCTGTATTCGTTGCCCAGTATTCCGACCACCCTTCCCATCAGCTCGTCATACTTCTCGTTTGCCCGGTTGCGCTCGTCTTCCAGTGTCATTATGTAGGACCTCATGTCTCCCACTCTGCCGCCGTACTGCTTGTTGAGCTGGCCATATATGGCAAGGGCAACCCTCTTGGCCACGGTTTCTCCGTAGCCTTGTATGTCACTTCCGCGCGCCCCAAACACCTTGTTGAGCAATCTGCTCTCTCGCTGTAGACGTCTATCGTAGTCCTTCAGCCCCGCTTCGACTACCGGGTCCAGGCCTGCGCTGTTGTACAGCTGCTCTGCTGTCTGTGTCTCCTCCAGACTCATTCCCTCCATACTTATGAGACTGGTTCTCTCCTCCTCGTTTACCAGGCTGGTTGTTTCTTCCTTGAAATCCGATGTCTTCTCTTCCATTCTCCCCCCTTTGCACCCCTACGGTGCTGGACTGGTCTGGTATAAGCAAGGCCGATAACCTTCAACGACCCTGCTTTTCGCCCTGCCCATGAGCAGGACCGCTCCAGAGCAAACACAGCCGGGTCTGCTGCTGATACCTGGCACTATTATATCAGATATGTCTTTCCATTTGATGGTCAAATGCATCAGAGTCCGCCGGCAGATTCGGTCTTGCTAGTGTAGTGTCTCCGAGTTTTCTTTACAATAATTGTTGACAATAATGCGTCGTAGTAGCCGGTGTCTCATTGTAAAGCTATGTTAGAGACACTACACTAGCATGGACCGCGAGC
>DATKWT010000089.1 GCA_035529395.1 Dehalococcoidales bacterium
AGCAGTTGTCAAGTAGTGGAGCAATAGCTATAATCGGTGTGTGAGGGTGAGGAAACTGCACGGGTGGAAGCTGACTGTTGCCGAGGCTAAAGAGGTGCAGAGTCGGCTGGCGTCGAGGGTCCGGCGGACCGGCAGGGTCACCGCACCCCGCTTCATTGCCGGTGTGGACGTGTCTGCGTCCAGGACCGGGGAGGTGGGCACCGGCGCGGTGGTGGTACTTGGGTATCCCGGTCTTGAGCTTGTCGAGGTAAGTGTCATTCGGGGAGAAGTAGAGTTGCCCTATATGCCGGGATTGCTATCGTTTCGCGAGGCACCGCTCATTCTCAGGGCGTGTGAGCAACTCAGCACCACGCCCGACATTATTGTGGTAGATGGCCAGGGAGTTGCCCACCCGCGGCGCTTCGGCCTAGCTTCGCACCTGGGACTGCTCCTGAGTAAGCCGACAGTAGGCTGCGCTAAGTCACGGCTCTGTGGCAGCCACGATGTGCCGGGTGACGAGCGAGGCAGTACTGCCGAGCTGGTAGATGGTGGGGAGACAATCGGGACGGTGGTACGCACCAAACAGGGTACGAAGCCACTGTACGTCTCGGTGGGGCACAGGATAGAGTTGCAGAATGCGGTACACTGGGTATTGGAGTGTTGTCGTGGTTACCGGCTGCCGGAACCGGTCCGGCTGGCCCACCAGGCGGCCGGAGGAAACCTGAAGTGGTGAAGAAACTTCAGCACTGAGAATAGACGCCGGAGGCGGACGTCTCCGGAGAACAGAATTGTGAGGGAAAGATGCAAGAGTTAAAAGACAAGCTGGAGGACCTGCGGACCAGAATCGCCACAACTATGGTGCATCTTTGACATTGCCAGCAGAGAGGACGAAATTACCCGACTGGAAAAGCAGTCGGTCCAACCGGATTTCTGGGCAGACCAGAATACCGCCCGTAGCGTGATGCGGAAACTGGCGGGTCAAAGGAAAGTGGTTGACCGTTGGCGCGGCCTGGAGAACAAGGTTGCCGAGATAGACGGTCTGGTCGACCTGGTGATAGAGGAAGAGGAGGACACCTCACTCGAGGAGGAGGTCCGCTTCGAGACAGACGCAGTAGCCGGGCAGCTTGATGAACTGGAGCTGGAACTGGCGTTTCGCAGCGAGTATGATGACCGCAATGCTATCCTGGCGATTCATGCCGGTGCGGGCGGAACCGAATCCCAGGATTGGGCTGAGATGCTCCTCCGGATGTACCTTCGCTGGGCGGAACAGCGCGGCTATGAAGCAGAAGTACTGGACACCTCGGTGGGGGAGGGTGCGGGGATAAAGAGCGCCATAATCGCCATCAATGGTGATTACGCCTGCGGCTACCTGAAATCGGAACATGGGGTACACCGATTGGTACGTCTTTCTCCCTTTGATGCCGACCATTCCCGGCACACATCTTTTGTCCTCGTGGAGGTGATGCCCGAAGCCGAGGAGGATGCCGATGTCGAGATAGCCCCTGATGAACTGAGAGTCGATGTCTTCCGGTCAAGCGGACCCGGCGGACAGCACATGCAGAAGACAAGCAGCGCCGTCCGTATAACACACCTGCCGACGGGGCTGGTGGTTATCTGCCAGGGCGAGCGTTCGCAGTACCAGAACAAGGAGACCGCCATGAAGATTCTTCGGGCGCGCCTTCTTGAGTTCGAGCTGGCCAGGAAGTCCGAGGAAATTTCCAGGCTAAAGGGGAAGCGGATTGATGCCGGCTGGGGCAACCAGATAAGGAGCTACGTCCTGCATCCTTACCGGATGGTGAAGGACCACCGGACGAGTTATGAAACGAGCGACACCGAGGGGGTGCTGGCTGGTGACCTGGACGGGTTCATCACGGCGTATATCAGGTTCATGGCGGGTAAGGAAGATGGTTAGACGGCTGGTTGTCCTGGTACTGGTCTTATGTCTATCCGTGGCAGCCGGCATGGTCCCGGCACAAGCTCAGGGTGGCCTCAGGATAACGGATACTTCCATTGAGGCTGCATTTCCCCTGGAGCTCAGCTTCAACATATCCGTGGCGAGCGACGCCGATATTACGGACATCCGCCTCCATTACCGTGTTGAGCGGCGACACTTTGTCGATGTTACCAGCGAGGCCTACCTTGAGTTCACGCCGTCGAGGGCGGTCGAGGTGAGCTGGGACTGGGACATGAGGCGGACGGGCGGACTGCCGCCGGGGACAAGTATCGAATACTGGTGGACGGTTGAGGATGTCAGCGGCGACAGTATTGAGACCGAACCCCTGGTAGTGCAGTTTGAGGACGACCGTTTTCAGTGGCAGAGTCTGGTGGAGGACCAGGTAACGGTCTACTGGTACCGGGGTACGACTTCATTCGCCGGAAAGATAATGGAGACGGTCCGGGAGGCACTCTACTGGCTGGTCCAGGATACCGGTGTCAGCCTGACAGAGCCAATCAGAATCTATATCTACGGTAGCTCAACGGACCTGCGGGGGTCCATGATATTTCCCCAGGAGTGGACGGGGGGTGTAGCCTTCACCAGGTATGGCTGCATTGCCATCGGTATCTCGCCGGTGAACCTGGCGTGGGGGCAGAGGGCGATTGCCCACGAGCTGACCCATCTGGTGATTCACCAGATGACGCTGAACCCTTACAGCGGCCTGCCGAACTGGCTTGACGAGGGACTGGCGATGCGCAGCGAGGGGCCACTGGGACGGGAGTTCCAGACGTATCTTGACCGTGCGATAGCGAGCGACAGCCTTTTCTCCGTACGCAGTCTGGCCAGCCCCTTCTCGACGGACGCCGATAAGTCTTACCTCTCTTATGCCCAGAGCTACAGCCTGGTGGAGTATCTCATCAGCACCTACGGGAAAGACATGATGTTCGAACTGCTGGATACCCTCAGCGAGGGCAGCACATACGATGACGCCCTGACCCGGGTGTATGGTTTTGACAGCGACGGCCTTGAGCAATTGTGGCGGGAGTACCTGATGCCTGCGGTGGAGACCGTGGAGCAAATGGGCGTGCTCCCGGGGCGAGGGTAGTTTGGTAAAGAAGAAATCATTCACGATTCACGACCTGCCGGTTGCCGAGCGACCGCGGGAGAGAATGCAGCAGTTCGGTGCGGACGCCCTATCGGTGCAGGAGATTCTGGCGCTGATAATGGGGCGTGGTATCTCCGGGGAGTCAGTAACGGTGACGGCGCAGCGGTTGCTGAGCAGGTTCGTTGACCTCAAGGGGCTGTCCGGCGCCTCCGTGGAGGAACTGGCCGAAGTGAAGGGGATTGGCCCGGCCAAGGCATGCCAGATAAAGGCGGCTTTTGAGCTGGGGAGGCGACTGGAAGGCTACGCTGAGGCCGCAGAAAAACCAGTGCTGAAGAACACCGAGGACGTGGTCAGGATGGTGCGCAGTCGGCTGATGGGTGAGAAAAAGGAGCACTTCCTGGAGCTCCTTCTGGATACGAAGGGGCAACTGATAAAAATCGCCGAGGTCTCCGTGGGAAGTCTGGACAGCAGCATCGTTCACCCCAGGGAGGTGTTCAAGGAGGCGGTGTCGGCCAGCGCGGCATCGGTGATATTCGTGCATAACCACCCCTCGGGGGACCCGCAGGCCTCCGACGAGGACATCGGCCTGACAAAGCGGCTGGTTGAGGCGGGCGAGATAATGGGCATCGATGTCCTCGACCACGTGATTGTCTGCGACCGGGCCCACCTGAGCCTGAAGGCGAAGGGGGTTTTCTAGCACCCCCGAAATCGCCAATCGTCTTCACATTTTGGGATATTAACCATAGGTAGACCAATAATTGACAGGTTCAATACAGGGGAGTAGAGTACGCATGCGTTCTTTCTTGTAAAGCTTAGGCAGGAGGCGTCAAATAGTTAGAAGAATTGGTGTTAGCAGCCTATTTATCCTCGTACTTGCCTTGCTCCCGATGGTGGCTTGCACCGAGACATCCCCTACTTCATCTGCCACTCCTACGAGTCCGAGCGAATCAGAGTCCCCACGCATGACTGCCGCCGAGGTATGCCAGTACGTCAACCAAGCCCTGCCAGATGAACACGAAAGTTGTAACAATTATAAGCTTCGTTACGAATACCGATATACCGTGCAGAACGCTGAGTATCTGGGATATCAGCCAACACTTGTATCTGATTCTGCTATTAAGGAGATACACGAGTTTCCCCCAAAAAATCGGTATATATTCTTGGAAAATCTATCTGAGCAGTATCCGGATATAGACCCCAATAGTATGTGGGGTTCAGAAGAAGGATGGTGGCTTGTTACTGTAGAAGTGACTAAGGAGAAGCAACTACTACGGGAGGGGCAATGGGTAGAGTTCTTGTCTAATCCCGATACCGAAATATATGGAGAGCTGTACTTCTTCGACGAGAATTTAGCCCAGCTATGGTAGGATATGCACTTGTCAGACCTGAGGGTCTTCCTCAGATTGTGCTCGAACTTCTCCCGTGTGGGAATGGGAATCTCGTGGCCTTTGGGTATCTTCTGCCTTGGTTGAGGAGTTTTGCTAATGATTACATCCTCTCACCCGTTGTATCATGCTAGGCTGAAGAGTGATAGGGCGAAGGTACACCTCAGCAGCCTCAAGAGTAACATCACCAAGTTCAAGAATGACCCTAGACCCCTCCAGCGAATCATTGAGGAAGATGGTCAAAAGAGGCTGCATACCCAATGGCCTCGCCCTATACCCGATTCTTGGGGTCTTATCTTGTCCGATTTCGCCACGAACCTTAGGGCGTCTCTCGACTATATTGCGTGGCAATTGGCCTCTAAGCATATAAGAGACACCGGGAAGTCCCGAGACCCCAATGGGAGAACGCAGTTCCCCATCTGTGATAGCACCGAAAGCTACAGGACTCAAGGCAGACGCCGAATCGATGACATCCTGCCCTGCGCAATCCCAGAAATTGAGCGGGTGCAGCCATACAATAGAGCGAATTGGCCTGAGACTCACTTGCTTTCCGTTCTCCGAGAGTTGGCTGGCAAGACCAAGCACCGATTTGTCATTCCGCCCGACAGTTACGTCCAGCTTCGTGCGCCCGCTAGTGGCATGACGGCCATCATGATGCCGCTCAACAAGCCAGAAGTTATAGTACAAACTTCCGGCGAGCGTCCTACCCCTTATACAAGCCTCAATCCAGACGTTTCCATGCAGATAAGCTTCGAGACACCCGCCATATCACCCTCCACCCACGACATTACGGTCTTGGAAGGCATACACCAATTCGTCAGTAAGGAGATAATCCCACGATTTTCGCGCTTCTTTTAGCATCCTATATGGGTCAAGGCAATCAATCATCTCCAACTCGCTTATACGGCAATGGGATCGCAACTTTCTCTACGCCCGGCTCGTTCCTTCTGCCCCGACACCATCCTGCTGACACGCATACGGAACATACAGATTTATCCAACAGCAGCCCTTCCCCCGGCCCGCATCCTAGCCCTGGACTGTCCCATGATGGTATACTCATACCAACCTGGATTGTAAGGGCTCCTGGATATGCCTCCTGATAAAAAGGAACGTCGCCCGTCGCGGCGAATACTGCACACATCGGACCTCCATCTGGACGAGCCGGGCAAGGATGCCTGTGGCTGTCTCGAAGCAGTGGTTGGTCTGGCCATTGAGCGGGATGTCGACCTGGTCATTGTTGCCGGTGACCTCTTCGACCACGGCAGGATAGGCGATGGGCTGGTCAGCTTCACCGTGGCACAGCTTCATCGTCTGCCAATGCCGGTGGTGGTCCTGCCCGGTAACCACGATTGCCTGGTTCCGGGCTCTGTCTTTGAGCGGGCCGATTTCCAGGAGAACGGCGGCAACATCCACCTGATTACGTCACCGGAGGGAGAAACGCTGGAGCTATCCGGTCTGGGGGTATCGGTGTGGGGAAAGTGCATCGATTCCCATGATGATGTCCGGCCGCTGGAAGGGGTCCCACAGCCGGATGGTGGCGGGCAGTGGAACGTCGCCGTTGCTCACGGCTACTATGTCAGTACCGACCCTCCACTGTTCCCCAGCTACCATATCACCGAGGACGAGATAGTCGCATCGGGCCGGGACTATATTGCCCTGGGGCACATCCCCGTATTCCGCTGCATTTGCCGTAAGCCGGTGATGGCGTATTACTGCGGTTCACCCACGGTGTCCGGTACGGTCGCCCTGGTGGAGCTTGATGACGAAGCCGGGGTGCAGGTCACTCCTGTTGAGCTTAAATAGAAGAAAGTGGGACCAGATATGAAGACGGATTTCAGCAAGCTGGAGAGGGCTTTCAATCCGCGGTGTGTAGCTGTCGTGGGAGACAAGGGTGAGAGCAACTACATGTGGCTGCGCGGGCAGAGCGAATTCAAGGGGAAGCTCTACTCCGTGCAGGTTGACCCCAAGGAGATACCGGGCATAGAGGCGCTGGGCATGAAGAACTTCACCAGCCTGATGGACATTCCGGAACCGGTGGACCTGGTGATTGTGGCTGTGCCCCGGCCGGTGGCTCCCCGGATACTGGCCGACTGCATTCGCAAGGACGTGGCGGCGGCCCATTTCTTCACCTCCGGGTTTGCCGAGACCGATACCGAGGAGGGTATCGGTCTGCAACGGACACTCACCGAGATGGCCGAAGAGGCTGACTTCCATCTCGTTGGTCCGAACTGCATGGGTATCTACAATCCGGCTGCGGGCATCAGGCAGACGCCGATGCAGCGTACCGGTTTCCAGGGTACGGTGGGATTCATCGCGCAGAGCGGCACGCATGCGATTGCCTTCTCCGAGGAGGCATACCAGCAGGGGGTCGAGATTAATAAGTCGGTCAGCTTCGGCAACGGCGTGGTGCTGGACTCTACCGACTACCTGGCATACTTCGGCAATGATGACGGCATCGAGGCAATCGGTATGTACCTGGAGGGGGTAAAGGATGGCCGGCGCTTTATGACGACACTGAAGGAGGTGGCCGCCCGCAAGCCGGTGGTCATCTGGAAGGGTGGGCGTACCGAGGAAGGCCACCGGGCGATTGCCTCTCACACCGGTTCACTGGCGGTGTCAATGGCTATCTGGGACGCCGCCGTAGAACAGTGCGGTGCGGTGAAGGTCAGGAGCATGGATGAGCTTGTCGATGCTCTGAAGGCGGTACAGTATCTGAAGCCGGTCTACGGGGACCGGGTGGGCATTACCGGTGGGTCAGGGGGGCAATCGGTAGCCATCGCCGATGTTTTTGCCGAAGCCGGATTGAAAGTCCCGGCACTCACCCAGGAGTCCTACGATGAGCTGGCGACCTTCTTCAGCCTGATAGGGGGCGGCTACCGCAACCCGATAGACACCGGTAACGTCAACCGCCGGGAGATGAAGCGAATAATGGAAATCCTGGAGCGGGATGATAACGTGGACAACCTTGTCCTGTTGACGTCGGCCATTCCGCGTATGGCAGGGCAAACAGACCGTGATACCGCTATGCTGGCAGAGATTCGGCAGCGGACACCAAAACCGGTTGCGGTGATTCTTGGCTTCCAGTCTCCGGAGGCGGTGCAGGCAGCGAGGGAGGTTGCCCAGAGATTCAGGGAGGGCGGCATCCCGACATTCGTTTCACTGGAGCGGGGAGCGAAGGCCCTGAAGAACGCCCTGGAATACTACGTTCTGAAACAGCGCATCAACGCCTAGCTTTCAGGTGGGACGGGGCACTGTTAAAGTGGTGGTGCTAGTTGGTGATTCCGGGTATCCCGGATGTGCCCGCGCTGTCGAAATTCCCTTCGAGTTGCACGATTCGCGATTCCACCTTACCCGCTTCAATCGTCAGGAATCCGACAGTACCGAGGACCGGCTGGTACTGGGGGAAGCAGGCGCTGCCGGGATTGATGCGCAGCTTGCCGTCGTTGTGTTCAACCGCGGAGCGGTGAGTATGACCGTAGACGGTAACGTCCGGTAGACCCGTTTTCTTATACTCGGGCCACAGGCCGTAGTGAGACAGCCAGATAGTGACGCCCTCGACAGTGATGAATTGCTCGGGTTTGACACGCCGGTCATTGACAGACTCGAACGGGTCATCATCACCTTCAGAGGCCAACACCGGGGCTACGGTCTCCAGTTCGTCCAGTACGGGCAGCGAGTAGATATCCCCGGCATGCAGTATCATGTCGACACCCTTGAAGGCCTCTAATATCTGGGGGGGGAGTCCCTCGGTGGTCAGAGTGCTCAGGTTGACATTATGACCGGGTATGCGTATGTGGGTATCGGAAATCAGTCCAATAAGCATTTTTCTAACTGTACTCTACCTGAGCCAGGTTGCTTTGTCAAACAAGTGTACCTTATTACTCAATCTTAGTTGTTGCTATATTGCGGGGGTGCTGTACGCCAAAGAATCTACTCGATTGGCATGAGATTCTTCAGCTTCGGTCTGCTAGTGTAGTGTCTTACAAATGTCTTTACAGTCCCTGTCATTCTAGCAAGCCTATGAAAAACCCTTTCGACCAATCCCCGTGCGGCCCGGATGGGGCGCCCCTCAGAAGGGGCGGTGCCTTCCCCTTCCTGGCCAGGAAGGAGCCTTCTGCGGAAGGGGGGAAAGATTATATCTGGGGGACACCGGCAGAATCTGGTTTCGGATTCTGCTAACGTCATTCTGTAAGAATGACGCCCAGACACCCCTGCCAAAAGGAGCGCCTCTCAGAAGAGG